>NZ_CBFFRL010000010.1:0-47600 GCF_965644215.1 Phytobacter sp. V69 | reverse complement strand
TAGTCATGATAATAGGGCCTTCTGATTAGAAGGCCCTATTATCAATGATTTTTATCCTCGTGACGACACTATCTAGCTGTTCGACGTTTACAGGAACAACCTGCCCCTCTTCCTGCAGGCGCTCAAGCAGCAGAGGCAATGCAGGCTGGCGCAGGCGATAATAATCCGCGAGCCATTCAGCACGAAAGAGGCCCAGGCTGCGCGCACTGTTTGCCAGCATGATGTGTTCAGCCTGCGTCTGTGTCAGTAAATCACGCTCATCATCCCAGTGCGGCATCACCCGATGGGTAAGATCATAAACGCGCTGAAAGTTACGCCGTTCGATGACCATGACTTTACCTGCAGTAAATAGCCCTTCCAGATGACGCTTATGCGGCTTCCATTCCCACCAGCCGCTTGCCCCTTTGCGTGGATGCTCAAAATCTGCGGAACGCACGTGGCCATTTTGCTGAATATGCACAATAAGCGCCTCAATTTCCTCGGCGTGCTCCTGCATCCACTCCTGGCGGTACTTCCACCCCATCTTGTCGGGGGAGAGCATACGGTGGCGAAACAGTGCAAAATCGCTGCGCGGTAGAAAGCAGGCTTCGTGCGCCCAGTACTCCATCAGTTCACCCTATTTCAGCGCATCATCCAGCCAATGCTGGCTATATTTGCCAAGGCGGCTAAACAGCACCAGATAAGGGCTGCGCGCTACAATGTTGATGGTATCAATTTGCAGCAGCGACATGCGCTGAATGGCAGTCAATATGTCACTTGATGTTGCGCGACGAGATGGCTTTCTCAGTAAACCCTGAGCGGCAAGATGGAGGTGACGGGCAGTTTGCAGCGTGATGTGTGGCACAGACATAGGCTTCCCGGTTGTAGAACACGGCGCGCCGTGACAAGAACGTCAGCGCACCAGAATTAACAGCTCCTGCAACAACTTCTCTGCTTGCTCATCCTCAAGATGCGCATCCACAGGCAAATACCACCAGGTTTCTTCCGCGAAGGAACGGCATTTGACGGCATCTTTCTCGGTCATGATAAGGGTCTGACCAGGTTCCAGCAACGCGGCAACATCCGGATGGGTGAGCGCCTGATGATCGGCGAGCGCGACGGTTTTGACCGGCTGCACGCCGCTTTCATGCAGCGTAGCAAAAAAGCGCGGTGGATGACCAATACCCGCCATTGCCACCAGATTTTGTAACGTATTGACATTACATCGCTCACCGGTGACCAGGTTCACCGCCAGCCCAGGCTGCAATCGCATGGCGATTTCACCAGGATGAGCAACACCGCCATTGGTGATGATCGCGTCGACGGTTTTGAGCCGTGACGCCCGCTCTCGCATAGGCCCTGCCGGAAGCCACCAGCCGTTGCCGAAACGCCGTACGCCATCAATCACGACAATTTCTTTATCGCGATGCAGGCGATAGTGCTGCAAGCCGTCATCGGTAACAATTAGCTGAACAGGCGTCTTTGCAAGAAGCGCTTTTACTGCCTCAACTCTGGCGGGAGAAACGGCGACGGGTGCGCCCGTGCGCTGAAAAATAAGCACCGGCTCATCACCCGCCTCTGAAGTAGTGGTGTCAGGGGTGAGGAAGAGCGGATAGCGTGCAGCTTTACCACCGTATCCTCTGGAGACTACCCCCACCCGGATACCGCGCTGCTGTAACTGCTCAACCAGCCAGACCACCACCGGCGTTTTACCATTACCGCCTGCGGTCAGATTACCGACTACGACCACGGGCACCGGTGCGCGCCAGGCCTTCTTCAACCCTAAGCGCCAGCACAGACGAATGATGCCGCTGACCAGGCCATACAGCCATGACAGCGGCAATAGCAGTAGCCACAGCGGTGATTCGCCGGACCAGATGCGGGCAATCATTCGCCAAACTGCATTTTATGTAACTGTGCGTAGACACCGCGGTGCGCCAGAAGCTCACTATGGCTCCCACGCTCGACAATGCGGCCATCTTCCACTACCACGATTTCATCTGCCTGTTCAATCGTCGACAGTCGATGAGCAATCACCAGTGAGGTACGGTTTTTCTGCAACTCATTGAGTGCAGCCTGAATCGCACGTTCCGATTCCGTATCCAGCGCCGATGTTGCTTCATCCAGAATAAGGATTGGGCTGTCACGCAGCAATGCACGGGCAATCGCGATACGCTGACGCTGGCCGCCAGAAAGCAGCACGCCGTTTTCACCGATAATGGTGTCCAGGCCATTGTCCATCTTGTTGATGAAATCCATGGCATAGGCCATTTTCGCCGCCTGCTCGATTTGCTCACGGCTGTACTCTTCGGTACGGGCATAGGCAATGTTATTCGCTACGGTATCGTTGAAGAGGTGCACATTCTGTGAGACCAGCGCGACCTGGTTACGCAGCGAGGTCAGCTTATATTCACGCAGGTCATGACCATCCATCAGGATCTGGCCTTCATCGATATCATAGAAACGCGTGATGAGGCTCGCCATGGTCGATTTACCCGAACCAGAACGCCCAACCAGCGCCACCGTTTTTCCTGCCGGTATGCTCAGGTTGATTTTACGCAGCGCAGGCGTCTCGCGCCCCGGATAGGTAAAGGTGACATCGCGGAACTCAACGTCGCCTTTCGCGCGTTCAATCACCAGGGTGCCTTCGTCTTTTTCCTGTTCGCTATCCAGAATCGCGAACAACGTCTGGCAAGCTGCCATCCCGCGCTGGAACTGGGCATTAACGTTGGTCAGTGATTTCAACGGGCGCATCAGTGCAATCATGGACGAGAAGACCACGGTGATGGTCCCTGCCGTCAGCGTGTCCATCACGCTTGGGAAACTTGCCGCATAAAGCACAAATGCCAGTGCCAGCGAAGCGATAAGCTGGATGATTGGGTCAGAAATCGATGATGCAGAGACCATTTTCATGCCCTGCAGACGCATCTTATTGCTGACTTTCTCAAAGCGGCTGGTCTCGACTTCCTGACCACCAAACATCAACACTTCTTTATGCCCTTTCAGCATCTGCTCAGCACTGGTGGTCACCTGCCCCATCGTGTTTTGCATATTTTTGCTGATATTGCGGAAGCGTTTTGACACAACTCGGATGGCATATGAAACGATAGGCGCAAGCACAATCAGGATCGCGGACAGCTGCCAGCTGTAATAGAACATCATCACAAACAGACCGATGATGGATGCCCCTTCACGTACCACGGTGATCAGTGCACTGGAAGAGGATGACGCAACCTGTTCGGAGTCATAAGTAATGCGAGAAAGAAGTGTTCCGGTAGATTGTTTGTCAAAGAAGGAGACGGGCATCCCCATCATATGACCAAACAGTCGGCGGCGCATGGTCATTACCACTTTGCCGGAAACCCATGAAATACAATAGCTAGAGATATAGCTGGTGATGCCGCGTAAAATCATCAGCCCGATAACCACCAGTGGCATCCACAGCAACACTGAACGGTCCGTTTTACCAAAACCATCATCCAATAATGGTTTGAGGAGCGATAACATGAATGTATCGCTGGCTGCGTTGAGGATTAACGCTACTCCCGACACGATCAAACCCGTTTTGAACGGCGCAATGATGGGCCAAAGTCGGCGGAATGTCTGCCATGTTGAGAGATCTTTGTCGTTATGCATTCAAAAAACCAGCACTTGTTGAAATAGCCGCATATTCTACCCGTTATCTCCAGGTACGCCAAACCACTGATGATACCAACGTGGGAAAATTTGCTCACGTAAGCTCAAGATTTTCCAACCCTGCTGCGAGAATAAGACCGTTATTTGCCCATGATGCGGTGTATCAAACCACTGGTAGGCCTGCTGCCGATACCGTTTTTGCACTTTTGCCGACGGTAAACGCCAGTTGTTGTAACGCGATGCGGACGCCAGAGCTGCTTTCCCATTCACTCTCTGAATAAAGGGGAGCGTGGACGATGTGTTACTGCCGTGATGCGGTACCTGGATAAGTGTAGCCTGGAGATGCTGCCAGTAATGGCGCATCATCGCCAGTTCACCTGCTGTTTCAATATCTCCGGTCAGCAGAATACTCTGTTGCCCGTCATCAACTTTCACCACACACGACCGGTTGTTTCCCTGCCCTGGCGCGTCTCTGAGCGGCCAATGCGCAGTGAAGGTTAGCCCCTGCCATTCCCAGCGTTCACCGCGAAAGCAAGGCTGGTGCCCGACCCAGCCTAATGGGCTTTTAACCCACAATGAGGGCCAGTCGCTAAGAAGCGTATTAAGCCCGCCCCGATGGTCAAGATGATCGTGGCTGAGAATTATGCCCTCCGGTTGCAAGTGATGCCAACGCAGCCAGGGGGTAATCAACTGCTGTGCGCTATCGCCCCCCGGCCAGGCGAGCCCGGTATCGTACAAAATGGCCTTGCCATTGCGCTCAATGACCATTGCCAGCCCCTGCCCTATATCAAGCATATGTGCCGCCCAATCACCGGCACGCTGGTTCTGGC
Source organism: Phytobacter sp. V69 (assembly GCF_965644215.1). Taxonomy (NCBI): domain Bacteria; kingdom Pseudomonadati; phylum Pseudomonadota; class Gammaproteobacteria; order Enterobacterales; family Enterobacteriaceae; genus Phytobacter; species Phytobacter sp. V69. The sequence continues at coordinate 43,155 of NZ_CBFFRL010000010.1, read as the reverse complement.
GAAAAGGAAACAGCAACAAAATTGCTGCCGTACAGCCTGCGGCGGGGAACGTGCGCCAGCAACGTAATTTTCCCATGATAAGCAACAGCCACGGCAGCCAGGCTAGCCCAAGCCAGCGCGCATCAACATTAATCCAGCCGTGCGGCAATAAACGCAAAAACCAGAACAAAATCCCCAGAGAACCATCAGCCAGATACCAAAGTAGTGACTCGACGCTTTGTGGGCCGACTAAATGCAATAACATTCCTGACAAAATCAGCGGAACGGTAACAAAGGTCACCAGCGGCACAGCGACTAAATTTGCAATCATCGAACTCAGACTGATGCCGTGAAACGACAAGATCTGCAGTGGCATCAATAACAGAGTCATACCGGCCTGAATATAGAGCAGGTCAATTAACACTCTGCTCCACCAGGGTAGATTCCGTATCCGCAATGGCAGCCATTGGTACCAAAAAATCAGCGCTGCGACGGCAAAAGCAGAAAGCCATAAACTTTGCGACAAGACAGCAACAGGGTCGATAAACAGGATACCAGCAATGCAGCACATCCATACCTGCCAGGGCGTCCAGAGACGTCCCGACAGCCGTAGCGCAGTCCATATTCCAATCGAAATGGCCGTTCGAAAAGCGGGCGGCTGCATTCCCGTTAATCCGGCATAGCCAAAGGCGCAGGCTAAGCCGATAAGTAATGGCAAGCGCCAGTTAATCCGACCTGCGGGGAAAAAACGCTGCACACCTCTGGTCAGCAGCACGCCAAGCATTGCCGTTAGCGCAATATGCAGGCCGGATATCGCCATCAGATGAGCAGTACCCGTCTGACGCAGAATATCTTTGACCTCCCGATCCAGCGCGGAGCGTTCACCAAGCCCCAGAGCCAGAATGACCTCCCGCCAGGAATACGCTTTTAGATGTGTACTCAACGAATCCAGATATCGACCACGCCAGCTACATCCGGCATCCACGATCTGCGCGTTCATGAAGCGGCCGGTCAAGGGTAAATGTGACGATAACGCGTGACGCTGAGTATCAGACCCCCCGTTATTCAGTTGCCCATGTATGGCCCGTGCTCTGATGGTCATTTCCCAGTGCTGACCAACGCAAACGGCCTGCGGCAGATATTCACCATAAAATGTAATACCCGGTGCGGGAATAAGGCGCTTACCGTCCAGATGAGTGATATCGGCATAGTGCGTCGTTGCACGATCGGTTCCGGTAATGACCACTCTTACCTGCCGATTTGCCCCCGACAAATGTTGTGTCGGCCAAATAACCTGCAATGCGGCCAGCAATCCCCAGACGAAAAACAGAACGGAAAAACCGACATACCGGACGTACCGGACGTACCGGACATACAGCTGACGCCGGCTGGCCAGTACGCCACCAACAATCGCTATCATCCAGACATAATGAATTTCAGGTAATACCGGGAGAAATAGCAGCGGCAGCATCCCTAAATTCAGGCAAAACGCTAACACAGGTAATGACATTCCCACCTCCTTGTTGCGGCAAGTGTGAATGGCATTGCGCAAGCCGTCTGGCATGATTTTCTTGTTTTGCGGCGAAGCTGGGCGAATTTAGGCGGGCTTGCATCCGGCAACACGCGTTTTGCGAGCGGCTATCCAGAATGCTGAGAGCAGAAATGAAAAAAGCACCTGTCGGTGCTTTTCACGATGATGAGGTTTTAACGGGGTTAAAACTCAATCTTCATAAATATTGGCGCGGTCACGTAATTCTTTGCCCGGCTTAAAGTGCGGAACGTATTTTCCTTCCAGATCCACTTTATCGCCCGTTTTCGGATTACGTCCGGTGCGAGGTGCACGATAGTGCAGAGAAAAACTGCCGAAACCGCGGATCTCAATACGCTCACCCTGGGCAAGAGTAGAGGCCATATGCTCCAGCATCTCTTTGACCGCATCTTCCACGGCTTTCGCGGGAATGTGCGATTGCTGGCTGGCAAGTCTTTCAATCAATTCTGACTTGGTCATGATTCCTCCGGTTTCCTTCAAGGCAAATTAGCTTAACAACTTGAACAAGGGCGGCCGTAGCCGCCCTTTGTGCTTGATTACAGGACGAAATCTGTAATCTGTCAAGTATACTCGTCATACTTCGCGTGCCTGACACGTTTGCTTCGCAATATCGCTCCGGTAATTTACCAAGGCGATGTACTTACAGACGTCTGGCAGTCCAAAGTATTGCGGAGAATTACTCGCCTTTAGCTGCTTTGAAGGCTTCTGCCATAGCGTTGGAGAAGTTGCCGTCTTCCTGTTTGTTGTTAACAGTAGCGATTGCATCTTTCTCGTCAGCTTCGTCTTTAGCACGAACAGACAGGCTGATTGCACGGTTCTTACGATCAACGCCGGTGAATTTAGCTTCAACGTCGTCGCCTACGCTCAGAACCAGAGTTGCATCTTCAACGCGGTCACGTGAAGCTTCAGAAGCGCGCAGGTAACCTTCAACGCCATCAGCCAGTTCTACGGTTGCGCCTTTAGCGTCAACTGCAGTCACTTTACCGTTTACGATCGCGCCTTTCTTGTTCAGTGCAACCCAGTTGTTGAACGGATCTTCTGCGAGCTGTTTAACGCCCAGAGAGATACGCTCGCGCTCTGCGTCAACCTGCAGAACAACTGCAGCGATTTCGTCGCCTTTTTTGTATTCACGAACTGCTTCTTCGCCTGCAACGTTCCAGGAGATGTCAGACAGGTGAACCAGGCCGTCGATGCCGCCGTCCAGGCCGATGAAGATACCAAAATCAGTGATAGACTTGATTTTACCTTCAACACGGTCGCCCTTGTTGTGGGTTTCCGCAAACTGCTGCCACGGGTTAGATTTGCACTGTTTCAGGCCCAGGGAGATACGACGACGTTCTTCGTCGATATCCAGAACCATAACTTCCACTACGTCGCCAACGTTAACAACTTTGGACGGGTGGATGTTTTTGTTGGTCCAGTCCATTTCGGAAACGTGAACCAGGCCTTCAACGCCTTCTTCGATTTCAACGAAGCAGCCGTAGTCGGTCAGGTTGGTTACGCGACCGGTCAGTTTGGTACCTTCCGGGTAACGTTTAGCGATAGCAACCCACGGATCTTCGCCCAGCTGTTTCAGGCCCAGAGATACACGGGTACGCTCGCGGTCGAACTTCAGCACTTTAACAGTGATTTCGTCGCCCACGTTCACGATTTCGCTCGGATGCTTAACGCGTTTCCAGGCCATGTCAGTGATGTGCAGCAGGCCGTCAACGCCACCCAGATCAACGAACGCACCGTAGTCAGTGAGGTTCTTAACGATACCTTTAACTTCCATGCCTTCCTGCAGGTTTTCCAGCAGTTGATCGCGTTCTGCGCTGTTCTCGGATTCGATAACGGCACGACGGGAAACAACAACGTTGTTACGCTTCTGGTCCAGCTTGATTACTTTGAACTCAAGCTCTTTGCCTTCCAGGTGCAGCGTGTCGCGAACCGGACGAACGTCTACCAGGGAACCCGGCAGGAACGCACGAATACCGTTCAGCTCAACAGTGAAGCCACCCTTGACTTTGCCGTTGATAACACCGGTAACAGTTTCAGCTTCTTCGTACGCTTTTTCCAGCGTGATCCAAGCTTCGTGACGTTTAGCTTTCTCACGGGACAGCAGAGTTTCACCGAAGCCGTCTTCTACTGCATCCAGAGCAACGTCAACTTCGTCACCAACCTGGATTTCCAGTTCGCCCTGGGCGTTTTTGAACTGCTCAGCCGGAATGGCGGACTCAGATTTCAGACCGGCGTCAACCAGTACTACGTCTTTGTCGATAGCAACAACAACACCACGAACGATGGAACCCGGGCGGGTTTCGATTTCTTTTAAGGATTCTTCAAACAGTTGAGCAAAAGATTCAGTCATGTTTAATCTTCAGGTTAATATTAACGTCCACCTGGCTTCATGCCAGATGGGGTTGTTTCACATACCCGCTGTCAATCCATTGCAACGGGGGTACTGCAAATTCGGTCGCACTTAAGCGAGTGCCAATTTTTGGCGCGCGTATTGTAACGCTTTTTCAATCACTTGCTCAATACTTAAACTGGTGGAATCCAGAACTAAAGCATCAGCAGCGGGGACAAGCGGCGCGACGGCTCGGTTACGGTCACGATCGTCACGTTCTTTGATCTCGGCCAAAAGGCGCTCAAAGTTAACACTAAAGCCCTTCTCCTGCAACTGTAGCATACGGCGATGCGCACGCTCCTCAGAGGAGGCGTCAAGGAAAATTTTAACTGGCGCATCAGGGAATACCACCGTGCCCATGTCACGTCCATCGGCGATAAGACCCGGCGCTTCACGAAACGCGCGCTGGCGACGAAGCAGGGCCTCACGCACACGCGGGAAAGCCGCAACCTGAGAAGCCGCATTGGCCACTTCTTGCGTGCGAATTTCTCCACTTACGTCTTCGCCTTCCAGGATAACTTCAAGGTTGCCATCCGTGGAGATGAAACGCACATCAAGATGCGCCGCCAGCGGAACCAGAACCTCTTCGGAGGTGACGTCAACATGGTGATGCAGCGCGGCCAGCGCCAGCACACGATAAATTGCGCCTGAATCCAGCAGATGCCATTGCAACGCTTCCGCCATTGCTTTGCACAGAGTGCCTTTCCCCGCACCGCTTGGGCCATCAATGGTGATTACCGGGGCAATTGCCGTCATCTTTTTCTCCTTCATTAAGGCATACCGTTAACGTGAACGCCGCGCATTATACGCTGCAACGTCAATGACCGTTACTCCCGCGTGCAAATAACGGGATTAATCGTATTGAGTGGAGAAGGTTTGCGCAATTATAGAAGGGCTGGAAGCAGACCAGCCCGAAAGTGACAATTATTTACTTTTTGTCAGCGGCGATACGGTCACGAATATGCTGCGCGCGTTCCGCTGATGGAGGGTGAGAATCGAACATTGATTTTTCTGAACTTCCACTCAGCTTCGCCAGCTTCTCGAAACTGGTCACCAGACCAGATGTTTTGATGCCGCGTTTTTTCAGCAGATCATACGAATAGTCATCGGAATCAGATTCCTGGCTACGGGAGAATGCTGAATTAACAACCCCGTTGGCCAGGTCTCCAAGTTGAGATTTTGACAGCTGAGCTGCAACGCCGCTGGTGGCGGATATCGCATCACGTGCGGCAAGCGTCGCGTATTCAGCCTGCATCGCTTTCTTCGAGTGCCCCAGCGCCACGTGCCCCAGTTCGTGACCAAGAACCGCTTCAACCTCGTTATCCGTCATCAGATCCATCAGACCACTGTAAACACGCACACAGCCATTCGCCATTGCCCACGCGTTCACATCCGACGTCAAATAGACTTTGTAGTTAACGGGCGTGCCATCAGCGCTATTACCCAGTGCATTGGCAATTTTGTTTAAACGCTGAGTGTATTTACTTGATGTGTCTGCCACTTTATTAGTTGCATCCATTTGCTTACAGGCATCATTTGACAGGGCTTTTACATCAGCATCTGACAAGGTAGCCGCTTTGAAGGCGGAGACGCCAGAACTGGCAAGCATATTGGCGTCCATATTTTTACAACCTACCAGCACTACTGCTGCCACGGCTAACGCCAGAAGTTTCTTCGTATTTGTCATGTGAATCATCCGTTGATTAAACATATAAAATATATATAAATCATCAGCTTGATTTAAACTGATGCGCAAAAATAGCATTCAACGGGGAAGTCAACAAGGATGAAAAAACAACAACGCCGACACGATGTCGGCGTCAGATACAGCAGGAGGAGGATCAGGCCAGCGTACTAATACGTGCCAGTTGCTCGAAATAATCAGGGAAGGTTTTGGCCGTACATTTCGGATCCAAAATCGTAACCGGGGTATCCGACAGCGCCACCAGCGAGAAACACATCGCCATACGGTGGTCGTTATAGGTGCCGATTTCCGCATACTGGATGTGTGCAGGTGGGGTTACGCGAATGTAATCTTCGCCCTCTTCCACCTCAGCGCCCACTTTACGCAGTTCGGTTGCCATCGCAAAAAGGCGGTCAGTTTCTTTCACACGCCAGTTGTAGATGTTACGCATTGTGGTGGTACCGCGGGCAAACAACGCCGCCGTCGCAATCGTCATCGCCGCATCCGGAATATGGTTCATATCCATATCAATGGCGTTCAACTCGCCGTGCGTACAAGAGATGAAGTCATCACCCCAGACAACCTGCGCGCCCATTTTTTCCAGCACGTCGGCAAAACGAATATCGCCCTGCACGCTGTTACGCCCGATGCCGGTCACTTTAACCGTACCGCCTTTAATTGCGCCTGCGGCGAGGAAATAGGACGCTGACGACGCATCGCCTTCTACCAGATAGTGCCCCGCAGAGATGTACTGCTGATTGCCGCGCACAACAAAACGCTGATATTGCTGGTTTTCAACCTCAACACCAAAGGTTTTCATCAGGTGCAGCGTAATGTCGATATAGGGTTTGGAAACCAGATCGCCCTTGATGGAGATAACGGTGTCTTGCGTCGCCAGCGGTGCCGTCATCAGCAGCGCGGTTAAAAACTGGCTCGATACGCTACCGTCAACCTCAACGCTACCGCCGCTAAAACCACCGCGCAGACGCAGAGGCGGATAGTTTTCCTGTTCCAGATAGTCTATCTGCGCGCCGCCCTGGCGCAGTGAATCCACCAGATGACCAATCGGACGTTCTTTCATACGCAGTTCGCCAGTCAGCACAATATCATTGCTGCCAAGACACAGGGCTGCCGCCAGCGGGCGCATTGCCGTGCCAGCGTTCCCAAGGAATAATTCCAGCGGTTTGTCTGCTGTCAGCGGTCCGCCGACACCGGTTACTTCACAGCGTGTACGATCCGCAGATAACGTAAAGGAAACTCCCAACGCACTGAGCGCATTGAGCATATGGCGCACATCGTCGCTGTCCAGCAGATTGGTCAGAACGGTGGTGCCCTGTGCGAAGGCGGCCAGCAACAAGGCGCGGTTGGAAACACTTTTTGAACCAGGCAGATTAATGGTGCCATCTACCCGCGCGATGGGTTGTAACGTCAGGGATTCCATGAAACTCAACTCTCAACAAACAGAATAAAAACCCCCGCAGCCAGGCCACGGGGGTACGAGACAAGCTGAAATTAACCGTGGCGACGTTCGAAGTCAGCCATAAAGTCGGTCAGCACTTTTACGCCTTCCAGAGGCATGGCGTTATAGATAGAGGCGCGCATACCACCGACTACACGGTGGCCTTTCAGTGCATGCAGCCCGGCCGCCAGAGATTCTTCGAGGAAAACTTTGTCCAGCGCACTGTCTGCCAGCTGGAACGGGATGTTCATGCGGGAACGGTTGGCTGTAGCAACATCGTTACGGTAGAAATCGCTCTTATCAATCACACCGTACAGCAGATCGGCTTTCTGCTGATTCACGCGGTCCATCGCTGCGACGCCACCGTTGTTTTTCAGCCATTTGAACACCAGACCCGCCAGATACCAGGCAAAGGTCGGCGGCGTGTTAAACATGGAGTCATTTTCCGCCAGAATGGTGTAATCCAGAATTGACGGGCAGGACTGATGCGCTTTACCCAGCAGATCCTCGCGAACGATAACCAGCGTTAAGCCAGCCGGGCCAATATTTTTCTGCGCACCGGCATAAATCACACCGTAGCGGGAAACATCCAACGGAGTAGACAGAATCGTGGAGGAGAGGTCCGCCGTCACAACAACATCGGATGCGAAATTCGGCGTTTCATTGATGGCAATACCGTCAATGGTTTCATTCGGGCAGTAGTGCAAATAGGCGCTATTGTCGCTTAATTGCCACTCGCTCATCGGCTTCACGCCGCGCAGACCCTCTACGGAGATTTTTGCGTCAATGACATTCGGAGAGCAGTATTTTTTGGCTTCTTTAATTGCGCTCGCCGCCCAGTAGCCGGCATCAACATAATCTGCAGTGGTTTTATCACCCAGGATATTCAGCGGGATACCCGCAAACTGACCACGGCCGCCGCCATGGCAGAACAATACTTTGTAATTCGAGGGGATGTTCAGCAGATCGCGAAAATCCTTTTCTGCTTCTTCTGCCACCTGAATAAATTCTTTACCACGGTGGCTGATTTCCATCACCGATGTGCCAAGACCATGCCAGTCACAAAGTTCCTGTTGAGCCTGTTTAAGCACATCTGCCGGTAACATTGCCGGACCTGAACTGAAATTAAAGACCTGAGCCATTTCCCCTCACCACGCTAAAAGCAATAAGTTATAACAGTGGATATCGGTTTTATCATTCAGTGACACGCGCCGCAATGTCTAAAACTTATGACCCGAAAAATGCGGCCGTTGTCACACAAAACATTCTTCCGCCAAAGCGTCATAAAACCGACATAATGGCTATCAGGTCACTCGAATTTCCCGGCTGGCCTTCGACCATTCTGGATTTGCACAGCGTGGACATAATTGATGTTCCCCGGCCTGCATTACCATGATTTTGCTGCAGTGAACACACGCATAATCCCCCGCGTCCGGCACCGTGATAAAACGCGGAGAAAATTCTTCCGGAAGAATACACAAACCGGGTTTCACTTCGTCATCCGGGTAGTAATAGACGCTGAGCTGGCCGTTGGTTTCCAGTAGGGCCAGCCGCACCTGCCCGAGATGCTCCACGCTGCCCTGACGCAGCTCCATAAAGAACTCATATTCCGTGATATTTTCGGCTTCAAGCTTTTCCCACGCCAGTTGACCATTTTCGACTGCCACGACAGGTTTGCCTTCCAGTAAATCTCCCAGTCTTTCACTGTGTGCCATTAACCACATGACCAGCCGATACAGTAGCCCCAGCGTAATGAAGACCACCAGCACAGGTAGCATAGGAACATTATCGTAAAACGCCACGTCACCCGCCGCCGACCCCAACGTCAAAATGATGAGTACTTCAAAGAGTGACATCTGACGTACACCGCGCCGCCCGGTAATTTTCAGAAATAAGAAGACCAAAACGAAGGTATAGAGACAACGAAGCGCGACTTCCCAGAGAAACTCAGGTGGCACCTTATCAAGCGCCATACGATGTAGATCGAAGGCTTTCATTTTTCATGCCTGAACAATCATTTAGATTCATTAATCATAGCCAAAAGTTTTATTTTCGTAGACCGGGCCCCGAAGATAGCGTCAGTCACATAAAACTCGTATGATCGCCCGCTTTACGTACAAAAAAAGTGACTGCTGCTATGACGCAAACCTATATCCCCGGCAAAGACGCCGCACTGGAAGATTCCATCGCTCGCTTCCAGCAAAAACTGCTCGACCTCGGCTTCAATATTGAAGAAGCCTCCTGGCTGAACCCGGTGCCTAACGTCTGGTCCGTGCATATTCGTGATAAAGACAGTGCGCTGTGCTTTACCAACGGCAAAGGTGCCACCAAAAAGGCGGCTCTGGCTTCCGCGCTGGGTGAATATTTTGAGCGTCTGTCCACCAACTATTTCTTTGCGGATTTCTGGCTGGGCGACACCGTTGCGAATGGCCCGTTCGTGCACTATCCAAATGAGAAGTGGTTCCCGCTGACCGAAGACGACGAACTGCCGGAAGGCATTCTGGATCCGCGTCTGCGCGCCTTTTACGACCCGGAAAACGAACTGACGGCAGGCATGCTGGTTGATCTGCAGTCCGGTAATGAAGATCGCGGGATCTGCGCCCTTCCCTTTACCCGCCAGTCAGACGAACAAACCGTCTATATTCCGATGAACATCGTCGGCAACCTGTATGTCTCCAACGGCATGTCCGCTGGCAACACCCGCAATGAAGCGCGCGTGCAGGGGCTGTCGGAAGTATTCGAACGTCACATCAAAAACCGTATCATCAGCGAACGTATTAGCCTGCCTGAAATCCCGGCAGACGTGCTTGCGCGCTACCCGGGCGTGGTGGCCTCCATTGAGAAACTGGAAGCAGAAGGTTTCCCGATTTTCGCCTACGACGGCTCGCTGGGCGGTCAGTATCCGGTGATTTGCGTCGTTCTGTTCAACCCGACTAACGGCACCTGTTTTGCCTCTTTCGGCGCCCACCCGGACTTTGGTGTCGCACTGGAGCGTACCGTCACTGAACTGCTGCAGGGTCGTAGCCTGAAAGATCTGGACGTTTTCACCCCGCCGACGTTCGATGATGAAGAAGTGGCAGAGCACACTAACCTCGAAACCCACTTTATTGATTCCAGCGGTTCGATCTCCTGGGATCTGTTCAAACAGGATGCAGACTACCCGTTTGCTGACTGGAGCTTTGCCGGCACCACCGAAGAAGAGTTCGCCACCCTGATGGCCATCTTCAGCGCCGAAGATAAAGAAGTGTATATTGCCGACTACGAACACCTGGGCGTTTACGCCTGCCGTATCCTGGTGCCGGGTATGTCCGACATCTATCCGGCAGAAGATCTGTGGCTGGCAAATAATGCGATGGGCAGCCATCTGCGCGAAACGATCCTCTCTCTGCCTGGCAGTGAGTGGGAGCAAGAAGATTACTTGAACCTTATCGATCAGCTTGATGATGAAGGCCACGACGATGTAACCCGCGTGCGTGAACTGCTCGGTATCGCCACCGGTAAAGATAATGGCTGGTTTACGCTACGCATTGGCGAGCTGAAATCCATGCTCGCGCTGGCAGGCGGCGATCTTGAGCAGGCGCTTTCCTGGGTTGAGTGGACCATGGAGTTCAACGGTTCCGTCTTCAGCGCTGAACGTGCCAATTATTACCGCTGCCTGCAGACCCTGCTGCTGCTGGCGCAGGAAGAAGAGCGCCAGCCGCTTCAGTATTTGAACGCTTTCGTGCGGATGTACGGTTCAGATGCTGTTGAAGCAGCAAGTGCAGCCTTAAGTGGTGAAGCACCGTTCTATGGCCTGCAGCCTGCGGATGGCACGCTGGAAGCCTTCCCGGCACACCAGGCACTGTTAGCGGCTTACGAAAAATTACAACGTGCTAAACGGACTTTCTGGTCGAAATAACGACAAATAGTACGACAATATGTAGGCTTAATGACAGGTCTACGTTATATTACGGGGCAATTTCATTGCCCCTTTTTATTTATATTTCGGCAATGAGTGCCAATTGTAATAATTAAGTTAAACATGGGTGAATATAATTATATAAACCCAGGGCTTAGTGTTACTTTTTATGGCAATTACCCCATTTTAATTAACTGTTGTTTGGGAGGCCGTATAAAAAAATTCAACACTATTTGCAAATTTTAAAATTTATTTTTATTATTACAATCAATAAATTACCCCGCTTTTGCAGAAAAGCCATGCACTTTGCGGTCCCATAAGCCAGGCGAGATATGATCCATATCAAATTCTCTTCTATAATGCTTTGTTAGTATCTCGTCGCCGACTTAAATAAAGAGAGAGTTAGTGTGAAAGCTGACAACCCTTTTGATCTAATACTTCCAGCTGCGATGGCAAAAGTTGCCGAAGAAGCAGGTGTCTACAAAGCAACTAAGAAACCGCTGACCACGTTCTTTTTGGCGATTACAGCGGGTGTCTTTATCTCCATCGCGTTTGTTTTCTACATTACTGCCACCACAGGGACAGCCTCAATGCCGTACGGCATGGCTAAACTGGTTGGTGGGATATGCTTCTCATTAGGGCTGATCCTTTGCGTCATCTGTGGCGCTGACCTCTTCACGTCAACCGTGTTGATCGTGGTGGCGAAAGCCAGCGGACGTATTACCTGGGGCCAACTGGCTCGCAACTGGATAAACGTCTATATCGGTAACCTGATCGGTGCATTGCTGTTCGTGCTGCTGATGTGGTTGTCCGGGGAGTATATGGTAGCGAATGGCGGCTGGGGCCTGAACGTCCTGCAAACAGCCGACCATAAACTGCACCATACCTTTATTGAAGCTGTTGCACTGGGTATTCTGGCGAACCTGATGGTCTGTCTGGCCGTCTGGATGAGCTACTCAGGTCGCAGCCTGACCGATAAAGCGTTGATTATGGTGCTGCCGGTGGCCATGTTTGTTGCCAGCGGTTTTGAGCACAGTATCGCAAACATGTTTATGATCCCAATGGGTATTGTAATCCGCAACTTTGCGAGCCCGGAGTTCTGGACCGCTATCGGTTCCAGCCCGGAAAGTTTTTCTCACCTGACTATTGCAAATTTCATCACCGATAACCTGATTCCTGTAACAATTGGGAATATCATTGGTGGAGGATTGTTAGTTGGGTTGACATACTGGGTCATTTACCTGCGTGGCGATGATCATCATTGATTGATGGTTGTCTCAGGCAGTAAATAAAAAATCCACTTAAGAAGGTAGGTGTTACATGTCCGAGCTTAATGAAAAGTTAGCCACAGCCTGGGAAGGTTTTGCGAAAGGTGACTGGCAGAAAGAAGTCAACGTACGCGACTTTATCCAGAAAAACTATACCCCTTACGAGGGTGACGAGTCCTTCCTGGCGGGCGCAACTGATGCGACCACCACGCTGTGGGACAAAGTAATGGAAGGCGTTAAACAGGAAAACCGCACTCACGCGCCTGTTGACTTCGACACCTCTGTTGCTTCTACCATCACCTCTCACGACGCTGGCTACATCAACAAAGCGCTGGAGAAAATCGTCGGTCTGCAGACCGAAGCCCCGCTGAAACGTGCGATCATCCCGTTCGGCGGTATTAAAATGGTTGAAGGTTCCTGCAAAGCGTACAACCGCGAGCTGGACCCCGCTCTGAAAAAAATCTTCACTGATTACCGCAAAACTCACAACCAGGGCGTGTTTGATGTTTACACCAAAGACATCCTGAACTGCCGTAAATCTGGTGTGCTGACCGGTCTGCCAGATGCTTACGGTCGTGGCCGTATCATCGGTGACTATCGTCGCGTTGCTCTGTACGGTATCGACTTCCTGTTGAAAGACAAATACGCCCAGTTCCTGTCTCTGCAAGCTGACATGGAAAACGGCGTAAACCTGGAAGCGACTATCCGTCTGCGTGAAGAAATCGCTGACCAGCACCGCGCTCTGGGTCAGATCAAAGAAATGGCAGCGAAATACGGTTGCGATATCTCTGGTCCGGCTACCAGCGCTCAGGAAGCGATTCAGTGGACTTACTTCGGCTACCTGGCTGCAGTGAAATCCCAGAACGGTGCAGCAATGTCCTTCGGTCGTACCGCTACTTTCCTGGACGTGTTCATTGAACGCGACCTGAAAGCAGGCAAAATCACTGAACAAGAAGCGCAGGAAATGGTCGACCACCTGGTCATGAAACTGCGTATGGTCCGCTTCCTGCGTACTCCTGAGTATGATGAACTGTTCTCCGGTGACCCGATCTGGGCAACTGAATCCATCGCCGGTATGGGCGTGGATGGCCGTACTCTGGTTACCAAAAACAGCTTCCGTTTCCTGAACACCCTGTACACCATGGGGCCGTCTCCGGAGCCGAACATCACTATTCTGTGGTCTGAAAAACTGCCACTGAACTTCAAAAAATATGCGGCTAAAGTCTCCATCGATACCTCTTCTCTGCAATATGAGAACGATGATCTGATGCGTCCTGACTTTAACAACGATGACTACGCTATCGCTTGCTGCGTAAGCCCGATGATCGTTGGTAAACAAATGCAGTTCTTCGGTGCTCGCGCTAACCTGGCGAAAACCATGCTGTACGCAATCAACGGCGGCGTTGATGAAAAACTGAAAATCCAAGTTGGTCCGAAAACAGAAGGGATCAAAGGCGACGTTCTGAACTTCGACGAAGTGATGGACCGCATGGATCACTTCATGGACTGGCTGGCTAAACAGTACGTCACCGCGCTGAACGTTATCCACTACATGCACGACAAATACAGCTACGAAGCCTCTCTGATGGCTCTGCATGACCGTGACGTTATCCGCACCATGGCGTGTGGTATCGCAGGTCTGTCTGTTGCGGCTGACTCCCTGTCTGCTATCAAATATGCGAAAGTTAAACCGATTCGTGATGAAGACGGTCTGGCTACTGACTTCGAAATCGAAGGCGAATACCCGCAGTTTGGTAACAACGATGCACGTGTAGATGACCTGGCCGTTGACCTGGTTGAACGTTTCATGAAGAAAATTCAGAAACTGACGACTTACCGCAACGCTATCCCGACTCAGTCTGTTCTGACCATCACCTCTAACGTTGTGTATGGTAAGAAAACCGGTAACACCCCAGACGGTCGTCGTGCAGGTGCTCCGTTCGGACCTGGTGCTAACCCGATGCATGGTCGTGACCAGAAAGGTGCTGTTGCCTCTCTGACCTCCGTTGCTAAACTGCCGTTCGCCTACGCTAAAGATGGTATCTCTTACACCTTCTCTATCGTTCCGAATGCGCTGGGTAAAGACGATGAAGTGCGTAAAACCAACCTTGCGGGTCTGATGGATGGTTACTTCCACCACGAAGCGTCCATCGAAGGTGGTCAGCATCTGAACGTGAACGTCATGAATCGCGAAATGCTGCTCGACGCGATGGAACACCCGGAAAAATATCCGCAGTTGACCATCCGTGTATCTGGCTACGCAGTACGTTTTAACTCCCTGACTAAAGAACAGCAGCAGGACGTTATTACTCGTACCTTCACTCAGACCATGTAATTCCCTGTCTGACTGAAAAGGCGTACAATAAAGGCTCCACGCAAGTGGGGCCTTTTTAACACCCCTTCCCCAGTCTGCTTTGTCAGATATCTATACTAAAACGATGGATATCAGCCAAAATAGACTTAAACACAGCCGGATTGAGCTGTGCATCAATACAGGCCCCGGATGGGCCACATCTGGAGAATACACCGCAATGTCAGTGATTGGTCGCATCCACTCCTTTGAATCCTGTGGCACCGTTGATGGCCCAGGTATCCGCTTTATCACCTTCTTCCAGGGCTGCCTGATGCGCTGCCTGTATTGCCATAACCGCGATACTTGGGACACCCATGGCGGCAAAGAAATTACCGTCGAAGACCTGATGAAAGATGTCGTGACCTATCGTCACTTTATGAATGCGTCCGGCGGCGGCGTCACAGCTTCCGGTGGCGAAGCCATTTTGCAGGCAGAGTTTGTCCGCGACTGGTTCCGCGCCTGCAAAAAAGAAGGTATTCATACCTGTCTCGATACCAACGGCTTTGTCCGCCGTTACGATCCGGTCATTGATGAGCTGCTGGAGGTCACTGACCTGGTGATGCTCGACCTGAAACAGATGAACGATGAAATTCATCAGAATCTGGTGGGCGTGTCAAACCACCGTACGCTGGAGTTCGCGAAGTACCTCTCAAACAAAAATATCAAAGTCTGGATCCGCTACGTTGTGGTACCAGGCTGGTCTGACGATGACGACTCCGCGCACCGCCTTGGTGAATTTACCCGCGATATGGGCAATGTTGAGAAAATCGAGCTGCTGCCCTACCACGAGCTGGGTAAACACAAATGGGTGGCGATGGGCGAAGAGTACAAACTTGATGGCGTTCATCCGCCGAAAAAAGAGACCATGGAGCGCGTGAAAGGTATTCTCGAGCAGTACGGTCATAAAGTGATGTATTGATATTAGTGCATTAAGGGATGCAAAACATGGATGGATTTTTGCGATATGGAATATTCGCGCTTCTTTTTACACTCCACATCACTCCGGCCCGGGCTGGTTCCGGACCGGAGTTTCGTTACTTGTACAGCGATGAAAATACAGAAGAAATGGTCGCCTTCTTCTATGATAATACCTTTGCACGCTGCACTGACTGCAATCCATACAATCAAAGTCATATCGACGCATTACGCTCAGCGCCGCAGAACGTTCGAATGGGCAATACTTATAACGTTGCGAATAATAAAATCTGCACCGACGCAGCAGAGTGTTTCCCCTTGCCCACTAATAGCCCAAAAGAATCGCACTGGAAGATTATTAATTATCGCTGGGTAAGTGACAGGCCAGACTACCAGATAGACAACAGTGCGCTACCAGTGGCGCAAAAGCAGGACATTACACAGGCTAGTTTGATCACTCCCACATTTCAATTAGATCCATCAACCAGTGAAGACGATAATAATGAAATAAGCGCCGATAACGATTATTACATGGCACAAACTGTTAAGGCTCTTGAAAAATATAAGATCCAGATTCTTGATACCGAGAAACGGTACCTGACTTTCCCCCTCGATAATGGACTGAAAATCACGGTCGATATGCGAAAGGGTAATAATGGCTCGCCCATTGATGCCTTGTTATATCGTCCTGGGCGTATACCTATAATCGTTGATTTAACCGACACCGATCAAGTTGCTGCCAGCTTTTACCTGTCAGGCCGTTAAAGGATATGGGGATGCGCTTACTCATCACATCAAAAAGATAGCCAGGGTAAAGCAACCTGGTCACTAAAATACGACGGTCAGCAGTATTCCGTCCCGAAAAAGCTGGTTTCTGTTCAGTAGCTTTTTTACGACATCAGGTAATAGCAAAAAGCCCGCAGTTATACGCTGCGGGCTTTTTTTTCAGGCATGTGCCACTGGCGTTGGATGCTGACCGGCTTTACGCATCAACATCAGCAGATAGATAAACGATACGCTGGCAATCATGATAAACAGCAGGCTATCGGAGTAGTTTTGCATCAGCATCGCGGTCAGCGTTGGCCCTAACAGGCTGCCCACCGTATAGCTCAGCAGCAGGGCCTGGTTCATTGCCACCAGCTGATGGTATTCAACCTTTTCGCAGGCCCACGCCATTGCCACCGGGTAGAGCGTAAAACCAGCGGTGCCCAGCACGAACAATGCCGGTGCCATTGATGCATTGCTGAGCATCGCGAGACAGCCCAGAATCACGACAAAGACCTGAACGCGCAGCACCAGCAGCCGTCCAAATCGTTCTGCCAGACGACCAATTGGCCATTGCCCGACAATGCCGGAACTCACCATCAGCGCCATCCAGAATCCAATACCCGCATCACTGATCCCTTTATGGTTCAGATAAAGCGGCATCAATCCATACAGCGAGCCCAGAATAATCCCGGAGATAATGCAGCCGTTAACGCCAAGACGCGCCTGACGCAGACGGAACATTGGCCAGATGGACGGGGTGCCCTGAGGTTCATCGCTCTGCCCCATAATGCGCGTGAAGAGTAATGGCAAAATCCCCGCCAGTATCAGCCCCACGGCCCATGGCAGTACGTTCATCAATTCGGTGGAGAGCTTGCTCACCATTAACTGGCCCAGCACCGTGCCCACGTAATAGACCATCATATAGGCCGCCAGTAAGCGCCCGCGATTACGCGAGGTACCGCTGCACATCAGCGCACTTTCCACGACAACCCAAATCATCGCGCAGCCAACGCCCGCGACAAAACGCCAGATAAGCCAGCTCCAGAACCCTATGTTTAATCCCAGACCGGCACAGCCAACGGCGAAAATGATGGACGCAATATAGTAGCTACGGTTAAACCCCAGTCGCTGGATCAGATGCCCGGTCAACAGCGTACCCAGCAGGTTGCCGGTAAAATAAGAAGAGCCGACCAGGCCAACCTGCCAGGTAGGCATGTTTTCATGGGCGAGCCAAAGTGGGACGAGTGTGTTCAGCACTGCAATCGCCAACGTTAACAGCAACAGGCCACAGAGCAGTAAAAGCACTGGGCGGGTATAAGTGGGCATGGGTATAAAACCGTGAGGAAGTTCAAGATTCGTGCGCATCATGCCACTGGCAAAAACATTGTCAATCTGCCACTTTTCGCCAGCGGCTCGTTTTGCACCTGGACGATATATAAAACTAATCCAGCGTTCTTGCTACACGGTTAAAACTTTAGCTACATGATTGATTAGAATCATTTATGTTGGAAATATGTCGGCAAGGTTCAGTTGAAAAAATTCATGATGATTTCCTGCGAAAACAACCCTGAAAAGCCGGGGCATCCACCCCGGCTGTTACAACATTACCCCGCCACCGCCATACCCACGGTCATATGCAAACCGTAGAATACGCCGCGACCAATCATTTCTCCCACCAGCACCAGCACAAACGCCAGACTCAGTAACGGGATAGCGGGTTGCTGGCCTTTCAGTTGCGGTGCCACCCAGCATCCTAAAGCCAGCACCAGAGCAACAACACGCCACGCCATCAATGCGCCGTAATCCGGTACCAGCGCGGAAGCCTGCTGCACAGAACTGTGGATGAAGGCAAGTTCACCTCCCTGCATCAGCGTGACCACCGTACTGACCACCAGGGCCAGAAGGGTAATGACCGGTAGCAGGCGCATTGCCCAACCTTCAACGCCAGATACTCGCAGCAGCAGATAACCGAGCAGTGGGCCGCCAATAAATAGCGTCAGGAAGAAACTGAGCGGCGTCCAGACCGTATACCAGGTCGGTACCGTATCAATAGTGTTGTAGACCCGCACCATCATCCAGACGAATACCAGCCCCAATATTACCGTCACGATGAGCCAAAGTTGACGCAGGCTCTGCGACAGTTTCCCCGCCACCGCCAGCAACCAGCCAATTCCGCCAACGGCAAAAAACAGCGATCCCGAGGCGATTTCATTGCTCAGCGCCGAAGAGCCAACCCGATTAAGGGAATTCAGCGCCCGCATCGGCGACCCCAAATGCAGCATCGACGCAATAAAGCCGATGCCCATCAGCACCCACAGGCCAAACATCACGCGTGCAATACGTTGTTGCGTCTCTGGCCGGGTGCCGCCTTTTAACAGCGCCACCGCCAGCACGATGAAACCGCCCACCACGCATTGCCCAAGGACGGTGAAGATCATCAGCGGCCATTCATGCCATCCGTTACCCATTTCACACCTCCAGCGGATTTGCCAGATAGCCGCTGGTATCCCCAGTCGGGCGGCTGTTGGCATTAGGTTTAATCACGATGCACGGCTTCGTAAAGTGCGACGCCGGCAGCGGGGCAACCGCCGCCAGCTCACCGTGTTTTTTGCGTAGCTCTTCAATCGGGCCGAAGTCCAGCGCGCGCAGCGGGCAGGATTCCACGCAAATCGGCTTGTGGCCGTCGGCGACGCGGCTGTAGCAGCCATCGCACTTGGTCATATGGCCTTTTTCGGCGTTAAACTGCGGCGCGCCGTACGGGCAGGCCATATGGCAGTAGCGGCAACCGATGCAGATAGCCTCGTTCACCACCACAAAGCCGTCTTCGCGTTTGTGCATCGCCCCGCTGGGGCAGACTTTGGTACAGGCCGGGTCTTCGCAGTGGTTACAGGCGATGGAAAGGTAGTAGGCGAAAACGTTCTGGTGCCAGACGCCGTTATCTTCCTGCCAGTCGCCGCCCGCGTATTCATAAATGCGGCGGAAGCTGACATCCGGGGTTAAGTTCTTGTAATCCTTACACGCAAGCTCACAGGTTTTGCAGCCGGTGCAGCGCGCGGAGTCGATAAAAAATCCATATTGCGTAGCCATCAGTTACTCCTTACGCCTTCTCGACCTGAACAAGGTTGGTGTGCGACGGGTTACCTTTCGCCAGCGGTGAAGGTCGCTGGGTTGTCAGGACGTTGATACAGCCAGCCTGGTCAATACCTTTCGCATCCGGCGCATACCAGGCTCCTTCGCTGAGCGCGACAACGCCTGGCATCATGCGTGGCGTGACTTTCGCTTCAATGTGCACTTCACCGCGATCGTTAAAGATACGTACGCGATCGCCATTGCCGATCTCGCGTTTGCGTGCATCAATTGGGTTGATCCACATCTCCTGCCGACAGGCGGCTTTCAGCACATCAACGTTGCCGTAGGTCGAGTGCGTACGGGACTTGTAGTGGAAACCGGTAAGCTGTAAAGGGAAGGTTTTGATCAGAGGATCGTTGTAGTTCTCAAACCCAGGGGTATAAATCGGCAGCGGATCGATAACATCCCCCTCCGGTAATTCCCAGGTCGCGGCGATCGTTGCCAGCGCTTCGGAATAGATCTCGATCTTGCCTGAGGGTGTGGTCAGCGGATTAGCCTGTGGGTCGTCACGGAAGCCTTTGTAAGCGACATAGTGCCCATCCGGATCGCGCTGTTTGAACATCCCCTGCTGGCGGAACGTGTCGAAATCTGGCAAATCCGGGATCGCCTTGCGCGAGAGCGTGTGCAGATGGCACATCCACTCTTCCTGCGTGCGACCTTCGGTAAACTGCGCCTCCACGCCCAGCCGTTTTGCCAGCCCTGACATCATGTCGTAGATGGTTTTGCATTCGAACCGGGGTTTAATGACCTGGTCATTAAAAATGACGTACGACATATTGCCGCAGGAGGCATCCAGCGCGAAGTCCATCTGTTCCGATGCGGTACAGTCAGGCAGGATAATGTCGGCATATTTCGCCGATGACGTCATGTGGCAATCAATCACCACAATCAGCTCGCATTTTTTATCATCCTGCAGGATATCGTGCGTGCGGTTGATATCAGAATGCTGGTTGATGATGCAGTTACCGGCATAGTTCCAGATCATCTTGATCGGCACGTCCAGCTTGTCTTTACCGCGAACACCGTCACGCAGCGCCGTCATCTCCGGCCCACGCTCAATGGCGTCCGTCCACAGGAACATGGAAATACTGGTCTGTACCGGATTGTCCAGCGTCGGCATGCGTTCAAATGGCAGGTCGTATGAACCTTCACGCGCGCCTGTATTACCACCATGAATTCCGACGTTGCCCGTGAGGATAGCGAGCATCGAAATCGCACGGGTCGCAATCTCACCATTTGCGTGGCGCTGAGGCCCCCATCCCTGGCTGATAAATGCCGGTTTCGCGCTGCCGATTTCTCGCGCCAGCTTCACAATACGGCCTGCCGGAACACCGGTAATTGTCGAGGCCCACTCAGGCGTTTTGGCGGTACCGTCTTTCCCCTGCCCCAGGATATAGGCTTTATAGTGGCCGTTGGCAGGCGCACTGGCAGGCAATGTTTTTTCGTCGTAACCCACGCAGTACTTATCGAGGAAAGGCTGATCAACGAGGTTTTCCGTAATCAGCACCCAGGCAATGCCGTTGACCAGCGCGGCATCAGTGCCAGGACGAATCGGGATCCATTCATCTTCACGCCCGGCCCCGGTGTCGGTATAGCGCGGATCAACGATGATCAGCCGGGCATTCGATTTTGCCCGCGCCTGTTCAAGGTAATAGGTCACCCCGCCGCCGCTCATCCGCGTTTCGCCAGGGTTATTACCAAAAAGCACCACAAGTTTACTGTTTTCGATATCTGACGGACTATTCCCATCTGCCCAACCGCCGTAGGTGTAATTAAGCCCCGCAGCAATTTGTGCCGAAGAGTAATCACCGTAGTGGTTAAGGTAACCGCCACAGCAGTTCATCAGGCGTGCCACCAGCGTTTTACCCGGTGGCCAGGAGCGCGTCATCGTGCCCCCCAGCGTACCGGTGCCATAATTCAGATAGATGGATTCGTTACCATAGTCTTTGATAAGCCGCGTCATATTTTGCGCGATGGTGTCGTAAGCTTCTTCCCAGCTGATCCGCTCGAATTTGCCTTCGCCACGTTTGCCGACGCGCTTCATCGGGTATTTCAGACGATCCGGGTTATAGACACGACGGCGCATCGAACGGCCACGCAGGCAGGCACGAACCTGATGTAACCCTTCGTAGTCATCATCACCGGTGTTGTCGGTTTCAACATATTTAATTTCGCCATCCACGACATGCATGCGCAGCGGACACCGGCTACCGCAGTTGACCGTACAGGCACTCCAGACAACTTTTTCAACAGGGGGCGGCGATAGTGCGTCAGCGGCGCTAACAAGTCGGGAAAAAGGTAAAGTGAAGGCGCTTCCTGCCGCCGCGAGCCCGCCAATGGCGGTAGTTCTCATCAGCCCACGTCGACTCACCTCCACACCGAGTAGTGTATCGGGGGTCTTAGTTTTCATATGTACTCACTTTGCTCACAAAATTAAAAATGCGAGATCGTTATATAAATTTTTATATAACGAAAACTCAACTTTCTAGTGTTTTATTCTGGTTTAGCAAGGCGAGTATTACTGCTTTAGGGGTATGTCGTATTGTCGCGAATCAATATGGGCAAAAAAAGCGCCCTCAGGCGCTTTTTATAAGACGAGAAACTTAGCCGATGTACTCAAGGCCACGCATATACGGGCGCAGTACGGCAGGAATTTCAATACGTCCGTCCGCCTGCTGGTAGTTTTCCAGCACGGCAACCAGCGTACGACCCACCGCCAGGCCAGACCCATTCAGGGTGTGTACCAGACGTGTTTTCTTGTCGGACTTGCTGCGACAACGTGCCTGCATACGACGCGCCTGGAAGTCCCAGACGTTAGAGCAGGAGGAGATTTCACGGTAGGTGTTTTGCGCCGGGACCCACACTTCCAGGTCGAAGGTTTTGCAAGCACCAAAGCCCATGTCACCCGTACACAGTGCAACGCGGCGGTACGGCAGGCCGAGCAGTTCCAGTACTTTCTCTGCATGGCCGGTCATCTCTTCCAGCGCGTTCATTGAGTCTTCCGGGCGAACAATCTGTACCATCTCGACTTTGTCGAACTGGTGCATACGGATCAGACCGCGCGTATCACGACCATAAGAACCGGCCTCGGAACGGAAGCACGGTGAATGCGCCGTCAGTTTAATCGGCAGGTCATCTTCGTCGATGATTTCATCACGAACGAGGTTAGTCAGCGGCACTTCTGCTGTCGGAATCAGCGCATAGTTGCTGCTGTCCGCCTCTTCGTCCAGAGGACGCGTATGGAACAGGTCGCCAGCGAATTTCGGCAACTGGCCCGTACCGTACAGCGTATCCTGGTTGACCAGATACGGAACGTAGGTTTCGCTATAACCGTGCTGTTCGGTGTGCAGATCGATCATAAACTGCGCCAGTGCGCGGTGCAGGTGAGCGATCTGACCTTTCATGACCACAAAACGAGAACCGGTCAGTTTAACCGCCGCCGCAAAATCCAGTCCCGCGTGCATTTCACCCAGCGTGACGTGGTCGCGGACTTCAAAGTCGAACTGACGCGGGGTGCCCCAGCGCTTCACTTCAACGTTGTCGTTTTCATCTTTACCAACCGGAACGCTATCGTCCGGGGTATTCGGGATGGCCAGCGCGATATCACGGATTTCAGCCAGCAGCGTTTCCAGCTCGGCTTTAGCCGCGTCCAGCTCTTCACCCAGTTTGTTCACTTCCAGGCGTAATGGCTCAATGTCTTCCCCGCGCGCTTTCGCCTGGCCGATGGATTTCGATCGCGAGTTACGCTCTGCCTGCAGATTTTCGGTGTTCACCTGCAAAACTTTGCGGCGTTCTTCAAGAGCGCGCAATTTATCTACATCCAGCTTAAAGCCCCGGCGTGCCAGTTTTTCTGCGACTGCGTCTGGCTCGGTACGCAGCAGATTGGGATCGAGCATGCTTATCCTGTGCTTATCGAATTGAAATAATGAGAAAGTGACCGCAGCCTGCGGCCACAGAGATAGAGCGACAACATTACCGCAAGGTCACTCTCAACGGTAGCGTTTTATGGGGCTTTTATGATCCTGTTCAGCCAGCCAGGCGAGCTTTTCGCCAATCTTAGCCTCAAGGCCCCGGTTTGTCGGATAGTAATAGCGCGTTTGTGCTATTTCCTCGGGGAAGAAGACCTCTCCAGCCGCATAGGCATTGGGTTCGTCATGGGCGTAGCGGTACTCCTGGCCATAGCCCATCTCTTTCATCAGTTTGGTCGGCGCATTGCGCAAATGGACGGGAACATCATAATCCGGGCGTTCACGCGCATCGGCCATGGCGGCTTTAAACGCGGTATAGACGGCATTACTTTTCGGTGCACAGGCCAGGTAAACAATCGCCTGTGCAATGGCTCGCTCACCCTCCGCAGGCCCGACGCGGGTAAAACAGTCCCACGCCGAAATAGCAACCTGCATCGCGCGCGGATCGGCATTACCGACATCCTCAGAAGCAATCGCCAGGCAGCGGCGTGCAACATACAACGGGTCACCACCGGCGCTGATAATACGGGCATACCAGTACAGTGCCGCATCCGGTGCACTGCCGCGCACCGACTTATGCAGCGCAGAGATCAAATCGTAGAAACGGTCACCTTTATTATCAAAACGTGCACTGCGCTCGCCGGCAATCTCTGTCAGAAGCGACGACTGCAGGACGCGCTTGCCGGAATCATCCAGCTCGGCCATGTCCGCCATCATTTCGAGGGTATTAAGCGCACGACGCGCGTCACCGTTGACCAGTTCCGCAATGGCGCGACGGGTTTCATCCGGCAGAGAAATATCCTGCCCACCGTAGCCTCGCGCCTTATCTTCCATCGCTTGCGTCAGAACCTGTTCGATATCTTCCGTTGTCAACGATTTCAGCAAATAGACGCGCGCACGCGAGAGTAACGCGGAATTCAGTTCAAACGAGGGATTTTCGGTCGTCGCACCGATGAAGGTGATAGTGCCGTCTTCAATATGGGGTAAAAAGGCATCCTGCTGGCTTTTGTTGAACCGATGCACTTCGTCGACAAACAGGATCGTGCGGCGCCCCGCATTGCAGTTTTGCCGCGCGCGCTCAATGGCCTCACGAATCTCTTTCACGCCAGAGGTAACCGCAGAGATGCGTTCAACATCGGCACTGGCGTAGCGAGCAATCACTTCCGCCAGCGTCGTTTTTCCCGTGCCGGGCGGCCCCCACAAAATCATCGAATGCAGATGACCGGCTTCAATCGCGCGAGGCAGGGGCTTACCCGGGGCCAGCAAATGCTGCTGGCCAATGTATTGCGCTAAATTTTCTGGCCGCATACGGGCGGCCAGAGGTTGAAACGCATTATCGGAAAAATCGAGCGAAAGATTGCTCACGCACGCCTCTTACTTACGTTGATCGTCGACCATTACGCCCTTCGGCGGGGTGAAGGTAAACTTCGCAGCGTCAATAGCGCCATTTTGCTGGGCTTTCAACTGATAGCTACTCTTCTGGTCATCCTGCTCAATCGCGCTGAACTGGTGAATAGTACCATCGCGACCCACGTTGATCGTGAACTGTTTGAGGTTGCCGTTGCTACCTTTTGGCGTCAGCACGAAGTCATCGCCATTCTGCTGAATATTGTACTGCTGCCAGTCGCTGCTCTGGTTACGGGCAATCAGCATAAACGGTGTATTGCTGGTAGCATCTTTCAGCCAGGTTGCCGTTGCCTGCTCAACAAAGGGGTTAAAGAACCACAATGTTTTGCCATCGGAAACGAGCACGCTTTCGTCCGGCTGCGTCATGTGCCAGTTAAACAGGTTCGGACGTTTTACCCACAAATCGCCCTGACCTTCCTGCACCGCGGCACCGCTTCCGTCGGTCACTTTTTGGGTAAAACTGGCATGGAAGCTGTTCACTTTGTCGAGACGACTTTTCAGGTCACTGGAGGCATCCGCCCATACGCTGCTAACCATAAAGCTGCCAAGTAACGCACAGGTTATCGCGATTTTTTTCATTGTATTTCCTCAAAAACGTCGCTCCCGATACGGGAGAACACTTCTGTCACTCTAAAAGAGCATTGCCACGAGTGACAGAAGAAAAGACTGAATTTTTACGGCTTTACCGATCTTTGCAATCACTCAAACGGCGGGGGCGCTAACACCTCACGGTTGCCATTGTGCCCCTGCTCGCTGACGATGCCTTGTGCTTCCATCTGCTCAATAATACGCGCCGCACGGTTATAACCGATACGGAACTGACGCTGTACGCCTGAGATAGAAGCTTTACGTTTTTCGGTGACGAAATTAACCGCCTGGTCGAATAACGGATCCAGCTCTTCGCCACCGTCAAAACCACCGCCACCACCGCCTTCGCTGTCGCTATCGGAGGTAATGCCATCAACATATTGCGGACGACCACGTGCTTTCCAGTCCTGCACCACAGCATGTACTTCCTGGTCACGGACAAACGCACCGTGGACACGCACCGGAATTGTCGAGTTCGGCCCCGAGTAAAGCATATCCCCCATCCCCAGCAGCGATTCTGCGCCTCCCTGGTCAAGAATGGTACGGGAGTCGATTTTGCTCGACACGGTAAAGGCAATACGGGTCGGGATGTTGGCTTTAATCAGACCGGTGATAACGTCAACGGACGGGCGCTGCGTCGCCAGTACCAGGTGAATACCTGCAGCACGCGCTTTCTGCGCCAGGCGGGCAATCAGCTCTTCCACCTTTTTGCCTACCGTCATCATCAGGTCAGCAAATTCATCCACCAGCACAACGATGTACGGCAGTTTTTCCAGAACCGGATGTTCAATCGCCATGCTGTCGCCCGGTTTCCAGTATGGATCCGGAATTGGGCGCCCCATTTTCGCCGCCTCGGCGATTTTCTCGTTATAGCCCGCGAGATTACGCACACCAAGCGCCGACATCAGTTTGTAGCGACGCTCCATTTCATTGACGCTCCAGCGCAGTGCGTTGGCGGCATCTTTCATGTCGGTGACCACTTCGGTCAGCAGATGTGGGATCCCTTCATACACTGAAAGCTCCAGCATTTTCGGGTCGATCATGATGAATTTCACGTCTTCCGGCTGTGCTTTGTAGAGCATGCTGAGGATCATGGCGTTAACCCCTACTGATTTACCGGAACCGGTGGTCCCCGCAACCAGCAAGTGCGGCATTTTCGCCAAATCAGCAGTCACCGGCTCACCGGCAATGTCTTTCCCGAGGACAACAGTCAGTGGCGACGGGTTGTCGCGGAAACTCGCACAATCCAGCACTTCGCGCAGGTACACGGTCTGACGTTTTTTGTTCGGTAATTCTAACCCTACGTAAGGTTTGCCCGGAATAACTTCAACCACACGAACGGCTGCAGTCGACAAGGAACGCGCCAGGTCACGTGACAGGTTAGAAATTCGTGCAGCCTTCACGCCCGGTGCCAGGTTCAGTTCGAAACGGGTAATCACCGGACCTGGAGAGTAGTTCACCACGTCAGCTTTAATGCGGAAATCGGCCAGACGCGCTTCCACCAGACGCGCCATCTGCTCCAGCGCGAAGGTATCCACTGGTTCAACCTCCGCCGGAGGTGGCGTCAGCAGATCCAGTGAAGGCAACAGCGTGGTTGGTTTCGGCAGTGGGCGACTATCGCCATTACGCATCAACAACGGATGAATCAGGCTTTCCTGAGGCGCAGGCGCTTGTGGTCTGCCCGCTGTAGGTTGCGCAGGCGCTGAAGGCTCTGTGGCATAATTTACAGCAGGCTGCTGCGTGGGCTGTTCAGCTTCTGGCATTACACCAGGCGTAAACAGTGGCTCACTTGGGCCATCATCCACCAGTGCCTTAAACGGCGAGAATGCAAAATCGTCGGCCGCAAAGGCATGAGCGCCTGTCGGCTGCTCGCCGGCATAACGCTGCTGCTGGCTGGCGGCAAACTGACGCGCCAGTTCAGCCTCTTCTTCCTCATTTTCATCAAGAATCGAGGCCGTCGCATCATGTTGATACTCATCGCCATAACGGTTCTGCTGGCTGGTCGCGAACTGTTGTGCCAGCTCGTGCTGCTGCATCATGTCGGCATCGTCGTCATCCAGCGCGCCATTTTGCTGGCGCTGTTCTTCACGCGCACGCTCTTCCGCCATGCGCTGCGATGGCAGTTTAATGCCATAAGACGCCAGTTCACGCCGGGTAGGCACACGAACGCGGTTAGGACGCGGTAATTGCGGCCCAATACCTTCTTTCACCTGTGGGCGGGCAAGACCGCCATCCGCAAGACTGAACATTGGCGCAGCCCCCAGTGCGGCTGCCGCTGCGGCATCTTTCACACCAGCAGCAACAGGAGCGACTGCTGGCATAACGTTTGCTTCAACAGGAACCACAGATGCAGCAGGTGCCGAAGGCATCGCTGGTGCAGTCGGGCGAGTCTGTTCTTGTACCGGTTCAGGAATTGGCTGATACCAGGCGGCGAGCTGTTCACGCTCGCGTGCACGCCGGGCCTCAACCTCTTCAAAATAGTAAAGCGGCGGACGCGTTTGCTTCACTTCTTCTACCGCTTCCGGTTCAGGCTCCGGTTCAGGTTCAGGCGCGTACGTGGACGCAGGTGCTTCGTATTGCGGCTCTTCCCATGCCTGATATTCTTGCGGCTGCGGCGCAACGGGTGCTTCTGGCTGCCACTCATTACTCTGCGCAGGCGCGGCATAATGCGAAAGCGGAACCTGTTCTGGTTCAGGCTCGTATTGCGCAGCGTAGTCGGCAGGAGCAGGTTGCCATGATGGCGTTTCCACCGGAGGCTGGACGGCTGGGCTCGCAGGCGCGGCATACGCCTGCGCTACCGTCATGGCTGCCGCTGCGGCCGCAACAGGTTCAGTTGCACGTTGCCCACTCAGAAGCGGATCGTAAGCATCGGCGTCCGGTTGCGTCGCGCGATGGCCAGAGAACAGGACGTCGTCTGCGTCTACGGCAACACCACGGGCGCTGTAGGCAATTTCCTCTTCATCGTCCATCCGTTTTCCGGAGAACAAGGCTGCATCGGTTTTACGCCCCATTGGGTTGGCGAATCGCTCTGCGACACTCTTACGGCGCGCCAGTGCGCCACGCAAAATACGCGCACGACGCGATTCGCGCGGCGCGGCAGGCTCATCGTCGTATTCCTCTTCCTCTTCGTATTCGTCTTCATCCACCCAGGTATCGTCACGGCGTGTGCGATTGCTGGCGATGGTGAGAATACCGAGGATAACACCACCAATTTTTTCCGCGATGGTCACCCAGGACCAGCCGGTAAACAGCGTCAGCCCGGCTGCCCAGACGCATAACAAAGCAATAGTGCCGCCACTGCTGTGCAGTAACGGTTGCAATGTCGTGCTCAACAAGCTGCCGATAACGCCACCAGAGGCGAAGTACCAGATATCGTCGGCGTTGATGGCCGCCAGACCGCAAGAGGTCAGGATCAGCGCCAGCGCACCAATCAGACGTAACGAAACGGCGAAATAATCGATGAAATCTTCATTAGCACGATGTCGATAAGCAAACCAGCAGCCACCAATAATAATGACCGGCAGGGTGTAAGCCATGACGCCGAAAACGAAGAATAACGTATCCGCAAGCCAGGCCCCCGGTGCACCACCCAAATTATGAATGGGTTCATGCCACGCGGTTTGTGACCAGTTGGGATCGGAAGGATTAAAACTAATGAGCGCCGCCATTAACCAGACGGCAAACAGAGAAACGAGGATCAGCAACGCCTCAAGGAGTCGACGCCCGCTGCTTAGCTTGGTTAGTGTGACTTCTTTGTCTTCTGTGTATTCCTGGCTCAAGTAAGGCTCTCCAGCTAAAACGGACAACAGCGCCGGGAAGCCCCGGCACTGTTGCTGTATGGATTAACAGGAGTGTAATCAAAAAAAGCTGATTTTGCACCTGTTCCGTATTAGCGCGTCTTGATAACCAGACGGTTGCTTTGTTTGACTTCTTCCATCACCACATATGTACGGGTGTCATTCACGCCCGGCAGTCGCAGCAGGGTTTCCCCTAACAGTTTGCGATAAGCGGACATATCCGGTACGCGTGTTTTCAACAGGTAGTCGAAATCACCGGACACTAAATGACACTCTTGAATTTCTTCAAGTTTTTGTACTGCGGCGTTAAATTGCTCAAACACATCCGGTGCGCCACGATTCAGAGTAATCTCAACAAATACCAGAAGTGATGCATCCAGATAATGCGGGTTCAGCAGCGCTGTATAGCCCTGAATGAAACCCTGTCTTTCCAGCCTGCGCACGCGCTCAAGGCACGGCGTAGGAGAAAGTCCCACTCGTTTAGAAAGCTCGACGTTTGAAATACGCCCATCTTTTTGCAATTCGTTCAGAATATTACGATCGATGCGGTCGAGATCTTTACCAGGGCGCTTCTTGCTATCTACCATTATTATTGTCTCTCTGTATTCCTTCCCTACTCCTGTCTTGACCCTGTGCACTTCACTGTTCAGAGTCTTTGCCCGTCGCTTTACTCGCGGGTTGAAAACAATAACGCCGCGTGTAATCCTAGGGTCTACATTAAGAAGTCCGTTGCCATACGGCAGCCATCGACATCACGAATGGCGTCTGTCCACGCCATGCGTAGATTTCGCTAGCCCGGTAAAAATGGTATTTACATGCATGAATTTGCATCACGCGTGAAACACTGCTTTTTTCTTCCTTTGATGTTTTCGCAAATGCGCAGGTGATTGTCAAAGCAAAACAACTTTTTTTAGTACAACATGCCAGATATTCATCATCACCCTCGGGCAATACTCATTTAATCACCTTATAACGGACCGATTTTCAGTAGAAATTGTTATATTTTGGATCTCACTCAGCGTTATACGATTGGTGCCATCTATTACACATATCGTTAACAAAACCGCTGCGCCCTTTTTTTACGCCCGTAAATTCCCTACAATCCAGGCCAATGTCTGCCAAACAATAATGAGGATCTCATGGGTACGGCCAAACACAGTAAGCTGCTTATCCTTGGTTCAGGGCCTGCGGGATATACCGCTGCGGTCTATGCTGCACGTGCAAACCTGGAACCGGTGTTAATTACCGGCATGGAGAAAGGCGGTCAGCTCACCACCACCACTGAGGTGGAAAACTGGCCGGGCGACCCGCACGATCTGACCGGGCCACTCCTGATGGAGCGCATGCATGAACATGCGGCAAAATTCGATACTGAAATTCTGTTCGATCATATTAACAAAGTTGATCTGCAAAATCGTCCGTTCCGTCTGATTGGCGACAGCGGTGAGTACACCTGTGACGCGTTGATCATCGCCACTGGCGCTTCCGCACGTTATCTGGGCCTGCCGTCAGAAGAAGCGTTTAAGGGTCGCGGTGTGTCTGCCTGCGCCACCTGTGACGGTTTCTTCTATCGCAATCAGAAAGTCGCGGTCATCGGTGGGGGTAACACCGCCGTTGAAGAAGCACTGTATCTGGCAAATATTGCCTCTGAGGTACATCTGATTCACCGCCGTGATTCGTTCCGCGCGGAGAAAATCCTGATCAAACGGCTGATGGACAAAGTGGCAAGTGGCAACATCGTGCTGCACACCAACCGTACACTGGAAGAAGTGACGGGCGACCAGATGGGCGTTAGTGGTCTGCGTATTCGCGATACCGAAAACACAGATAACGTTGAATCGCTGGAGGTTGCCGGTCTGTTTGTCGCTATCGGCCACAGTCCGAACACCGGCATTTTTGATGGTCAACTGGAACTGGAAAACGGCTACATCAAAGTGCAGTCCGGTATTCATGGCAATGCCACCCAGACCAGCATTCCGGGCGTGTTCGCTGCCGGTGACGTGATGGATCATATCTATCGTCAGGCGATTACGTCTGCCGGTACCGGCTGTATGGCCGCGCTGGATGCCGAGCGCTACCTTGATGGTTTAGCGCAAAGCAAATAAACGTTACAACTCAGTAACAAAGGTAAATAAGGCGACTATAAGTCGCCTTTATTTTTGCGCCGATGTAACATTGCGAAGCTAAAAAATTCCGATAACTTCACCTGCAAAAGCGCGCAATGAATAAAACCCGTCAACAAGAATTAACCCGCTGGCTAAAACAGCAAAGTATCATTTCCCGTCGCTGGCTTATGATGTCTCGCCTGCTGGGCGTAGTCAGTGGCGTACTGATCGTTGCTCAGGCCTGGATGCTCGCCAGAATCCTTAATCATATGATTATGGAGAACATCCCGCGTGAAGCATTGCTGCTGCCTTTCACCTTGCTGGTGCTGGTCTTTGTTCTGCGTAGTTGGGTCGTCTGGCTGCGGGAGCGCGTGGGTTTTCATGCTGGTGTACATATTCGTTACGAAATTCGCCGTCAGGTGCTCGACAGGCTGCAGCAAGCCGGTCCGGCCTGGATTCAGGGCAAACCTGCAGGCAGTTGGGCCACGCTGATTCTCGAGCAAATCGACGACATGCATGATTTTTATGCCCGCTATCTGCCGCAGATGGCGCTGGCGGCAAGCGTGCCATTGTTGATTGTGGTAACGCTCTTCCCTATCAACTGGGCCGCAGCCTTGATCCTGTTGGTCACCGCCCCGCTGATTCCGGTTTTTATGGCGATGGTGGGAATGGGTGCTGCCGATGCCAACCGACGCAATTTCAAAGCCCTGGCGCGCCTGAGCGGCCATTTACTTGACCGCTTACGCGGCATGGAGACGCTACGTATCTTCGATCGTGGCGCGGCGGAAACAGAAAACATCCGTCTGGCCTCGCAGGATTTCCGCAGCCGTACGATGGAAGTGCTGCGCATGGCGTTCCTCTCCTCCGGCGTGCTGGAATTTTTCACCTCGCTGTCCATTGCCGTGGTCGCGGTCTATTTTGGTTTCTCTTACCTGGGTGAGCTCAATTTCGGCCACTACGGCGCAGGCGTCACGCTGTTTGCCGGTTTCCTGGCCCTGATTCTGGCTCCGGAATTCTTCCAGCCATTGCGCGACCTGGGGACGTTCTATCATGCCAAAGCGCAGGCCATCGGTGCCGCCGACAGCCTGAAGACCTTTATGGAAGCCCCGCTTGCCCATCCGCAACGTGGCGATATCACCCTGAAACCAGATGAGGCAGTGAGCATTACCGCAGAAGATCTGGTCCTCAAATCACCAGAAGGTAGCGTGCTTGCAGGGCCTCTGAACTTTACGCTGCCAGCCGGGCAGCGCGTGGTGCTGGTAGGGAAAAGTGGCTCCGGTAAAAGCTCGCTAATTAATGCGCTTTCGGGTTTTCTGCCCTATGACGGTTCTTTGCGAGTAAACGGCGTTGAATTGCGTGATTTGAACCCGGAAAGCTGGCGTCAACTGATCAGTTGGGTCGGGCAAAACCCGCAGCTCCCGGCCACCAAGTTGCGGGAAAACATCCTACTGGCTCGTCCGGATGCCAGTGTAGCCGAACTGCAGGCCGTGCTGGATAAAGCCTGGGTGAGCGAATTTTTACCGCTGTTACCGCAAGGGCTGGAAACCGCGCCCGGCGATCAGGGAACGCGGCTATCCGTGGGCCAGGCCCAGCGCGTTGCCGTTGCCCGCGCCCTGCTTAACACATGCCAGTTGCTGATGCTGGATGAACCCGCCGCCAGCCTTGACGCGCACAGCGAGCAGCGCGTAATGCAGGCGCTAAACGATGCCTCTCTGAACCAAACAACCCTGATGGTAACTCACCAGTTAGAAGGGTTGACCGACTGGAGTGCCATTTGGGTCATGGATGACGGCAAAATCATCGAACAGGGGACTTTCGCGGAACTCTCCGCCGCGCAGGGGGCGTTTGCCAACCTCCTTGCCCATCGCCAGGAGGACATTTAAATGCGCGCACTTCTGCCCTATCTCGCTCTGTATAAACGTCACATCTGGTTGCTGTCGCTGGGCGTGATTCTCGCGATCGTCACATTGCTTGCCAGTATCGGTTTGCTGACACTGTCCGGCTGGTTCTTATCCGCCGCTGCGGTAGTGGGCGTCGCCGGGCTTTATAGCTTCAACTACATGCTTCCGGCGGCAGGAGTGCGCGGCGCGGCCATTGTACGTACTGCCGGGCGCTATTTTGAACGTCTGGTCAGCCACGATGCCACATTCCGCGTACTACAACATCTGCGTGTCACCACGTTCAGTAAGCTACTTCCGCTCTCCCCGGCGGGTCTGTCGCGTTTTCGCCAGGGCGAGTTACTTAACCGCGTGGTCGCTGACGTCGATACGCTGGACCACCTCTATCTGCGCGTCATTTCGCCTCTCGTCGGCGCGCTGGTCGTGATTATCGTGGTCACCGTAGGGCTAAGCGTACTGGATATCCCGCTAGCGCTGACGCTGGGTGGCATTATGCTGGCGACGCTGATTATCCTGCCGCCGCTGTTTTATCGTGCCGGGAAACCCACCGGTGAGAAACTGACGCAACTGCGTGGACAGTATAGTCAGCAGTTGACCACCTGGCTACAGGGTCAGGCGGAATTGACGATTTTCGGTGCCAGCCAACGCTACCGTGAGCAGATGGAAAACACAGAGTTGAGCTGGCATGACGCCCAGCGTCGCCAGTCCGATCTGACCGCGGCGTCCCAGGCCGTGATGTTACTCATCGGCGCGATAGCGGTGCTGGCCATGCTGTGGTTGGCCTCCGGCGGCGTGGGTGATAACAGCCAGCCTGGCGCACTGATCGCCTTGTTTGTCTTCTGCGCACTCGCCGCCTTTGAAGCGCTGGCCCCGGTAACGGGTGCCTTCCAGCATATGGGACAAGTTATTGCCTCGGCTGTGCGAATTACGCAAATTACCGACTGGCCGCCGGAAGTGCAGTTCCCGCAATCCTCAGTACCCGCGCCTACTGAGGTCAATGTACGTCTGCAGGGCGTGGCATTTACCTATCCCGATCAGCCGCAAAAAGCGCTGGATGGTGTTTGCCTGTCTGTAACGGCGGGTGAACATGTGGCGGTGCTGGGACGTACCGGTTGCGGTAAATCGACGCTGTTGCAGCTGTTAACGCGCGCCTGGGACCTGCAGCACGGCGAGGTGTCACTCAACGGGATACCGCTTAATCAATACGGTGAATCTGCGCTGCGAGCGAGCATCAGCATGGTGCCGCAACGCGTGCATCTGTTCAGCGCAACGCTGCGCGATAACTTGCTGCTTGCCGCGCCGCAGGCAAGCGATGAAGCACTGGTCGACGTACTTACCCGTACGGGTCTTGAGAAATTACTCGATAATAGCGGCCTGAATGCCTGGCTGGGTGAAGGTGGTCGCCAGTTGTCCGGTGGTGAGCTGCGCCGTCTGGCTATCGCCCGGGCGTTATTGCACGATGCGCCGCTGGTATTACTGGATGAACCGACCGAAGGTCTGGACGCGGCAACCGAGAGCCAAATCCTTGAGTTACTTGCAGAAGTGATGAAGGAAAAAACCGTGCTGATGGTGACGCATCGCCTGCGCGGATTGGGTCGATTTGATCAGATAATTGTGATGGACAACGGGCAAATAATTGAGCAAGGTAATCACGCAGCGTTAATGGCAAAACAGGGTCGTTACTACCAGTTTAAGCAGCGTCTGTAGTCGATATATTTTGTCATTTTCAGCCCCGCGTTGAGGAGAGAAACTAAAGTGCCGGGCAGAAACTGACGATATATGTGGAGTTATTCCTTGTTGCGTTGTGGAGCGTTGTTGTCATGCGACTGGTCCAGCTGTCTCGTCATACTATTGCTTTCCCTTCACCGGAAGTGGCGTTGCGTGAACCCAATGGCTTGTTGGCACTGGGCGGGGATCTCAGCCCCGCCCGCCTATTGATGGCATATCAGCGCGGCATCTTTCCATGGTTTTCGCCTGGCGATCCTATTCTCTGGTGGTCGCCCGATCCGCGCGCCGTACTCTGGCCCGCCGAATTTCACGTCAGTCGCAGCATGAAGCGTTTTCATAAGTCATCCCCCTATCGCATTACGATCAATCATGCTTTCGGCAAGGTGATCGACGGCTGTACGCAAGATCGCGACGAAGGCACCTGGATCACCCCGGATGTGGTACTGGCCTATCACCGCCTGCATGAACTGGGGCACGCCCATTCGATTGAAGTCTGGGAAGGCGACGAACTGGTAGGTGGCATGTACGGCGTGTCACAAGGCGCATTGTTTTGCGGCGAATCGATGTTCAGTCGCCGTGTTAATGCCTCCAAAACGGCGCTGATGGTGTTCAGCCATGCCTTCACGCAAGATGGCGGTAAGATGATTGACTGCCAGGTGCTGAACTCGCATACCGCATCGCTGGGCGCGGTGGAAATCCCCCGGCGCGAGTATCTTGAATGGCTGGGAGAACTTCGCCAGCAAAAGCTCTCCTCCCATTTTTGGGTCCCCAGAGAACTGTTTTTGCCCGCCTGATGAATGTTTTCGGCACATTTTTTATCAGGGTGTTATAATGGACGCTCAGAGCAGCTTCTGCCTGTTACCCCGCCACCATTCGGGAAAGCTTGTATCAGGGACGCCCTTCATTTCCTTCATCGTTCCCCTTTACACGTTGCGCATTTTGCGTGCCGTGAGTGTGGCGTGAGGGTAATGCGCAAAAGCCGCTTTGCTGCGTTTTATCGCACAAATCTTTACTTAACAGACGAATTTCGGCATTATCTTGCCGGTTCAAAAAAATATGGTAGTGATACCCCCGAGGATTAGATGGCCAAAGAAGACAATATTGAAATGCAGGGCACCGTTCTGGAAACGTTGCCTAATACTATGTTCCGCGTAGAACTGGAAAACGGTCACGTGGTCACTGCGCATATCTCCGGTAAAATGCGTAAAAACTACATCCGCATTCTGACGGGCGACAAAGTGACAGTTGAGCTGACCCCGTACGACCTGAGCAAAGGCCGCATTGTCTTCCGTAGCCGTTAATTATTGAAGCACGCACGTGCAAGAATTTGAGAGCCGGACGCGCAGTCCGGCTTTTTTCGTTTTTGAATACGGTGCGCCCCGCGTTACGGGATGTGTAGCCAACATGAATGTCAGTATGTTGCGCATAAAAAAAACCGGAATTTCGTCCGGTTTTTTATTTCAGGCGGTGAGATTAATGTGCCACTTCCGGTTTGTGCTTCTGTGCACTCTGGAAGTCATATCTCAGCTCATTTTTCTCTTTATCCAGCGTTACCGTCACCTGGCCGCCATCAACCAGCGAACCGAACAGCAGCTCGTTGGCGAGCGGTTTTTTCAGGTTGTCCTGAATAACACGCGTCATTGGACGAGCGCCCATGGCACGATCGTAGCCTTTCTCTGCCAGCCAGTCACGAGCATCCTGACTGACTTCCAGCGACACGCCTTTCTGATCCAACTGTACCTGGAGTTCGACGATAAATTTGTCGACCACCTGATGGATCACCTCAGTAGACAAGTGATCGAACCAGATGATGTTGTCAAGACGGTTGCGGAATTCCGGCGTAAAGATCTTTTTGATCTCTTCCATCGCATCGGTGCTGTTATCCTGGTGGATAAGACCTATCGATTTACGCTCAGTTTCACGCACACCGGCGTTGGTAGTCATCACCAACACCACGTTACGGAAGTCTGCTTTACGGCCGTTGTTATCGGTCAGCGTACCGTTATCCATCACCTGCAGCAGCAGGTTAAAGACATCCGGATGCGCTTTCTCGATTTCATCAAGCAGCAGGACCGCGTGAGGATGCTTGATAACCGCATCCGTCAGCAACCCGCCCTGATCGAAGCCGACATATCCCGGAGGCGCACCAATCAAACGGCTGACGGTATGACGTTCCATATATTCGGACATATCAAAACGCAGCAGATCGATGCCCAACGCTTTGGAAAGCTGGACCGTAACCTCAGTTTTCCCGACCCCGGTCGGACCGGCGAACAGGAAGGAACCTACAGGCTTGTGATCGTGGCCCAGACCCGCACGGCTCATCTTGATGGCTTCGGTTAATGCCTCAATGGCTTTATCCTGACCAAAGACCAGCATTTTCAGGCGGTCGCCGAGATTTTTCAGGGTATCGCGATCGCTTTGCGACACACTCTTCTCAGGAATACGCGCGATGCGCGCTACCACCGATTCGATATCCGCCACATTGATGGTTTTTTTACGCTTGCTGACGGGCATCAGTCGTGCACGCGCGCCTGCTTCGTCAATCACATCAATCGCTTTATCCGGCAGATGACGATCATTGATGTATTTCACCGCCAGCTCCACCGCCGCACGCACCGCTTTCGCAGTATAACGTACGTCATGGTGTGCTTCGTATTTCGGTTTCAGGCCATTGATAATCTGTACGGTCTCTTCAACAGAGGGTTCAGTGATATCAATTTTCTGGAAACGACGCGCCAGCGCACGGTCTTTCTCAAAAATGTTGCTAAATTCCTGATAAGTTGTCGAACCCATCACGCGAATCTTACCGCTGGAGAGTAGCGGTTTGATCAGGTTAGCGGCATCCACCTGCCCACCTGACGCGGCACCCGCACCGATGATAGTGTGGATTTCGTCGATAAACAGAATGCTGTTGCTGTCCTGTTCAAGCTGTTTGAGCAACGCTTTAAAACGCTTCTCAAAGTCACCGCGGTATTTGGTCCCTGCCAGTAGAGAACCAATATCCAGCGAATAGACGGTGCAGTCAGCCATGATTTCAGGCACATCGCCCTGCACAATACGCCATGCCAGACCTTCGGCAATCGCGGTTTTACCGACACCGGATTCGCCCACCAGCAGCGGGTTGTTTTTACGGCGACGGCAGAGTACCTGTACGGTACGCTCAAGCTCTTTATCGCGGCCAATCAGCGGGTCAATGCCGCCGACCCGAGCAAGCTGATTAAGGTTGGTGGTGAAGTTTTCCATACGTTCCTCCCCGCCTGCTTGCTCTTCATTGTTCGCCTGACTGTTTGACTCAGAAGAGGATTGTCCCGGCTCGTCTTTACGCGTGCCGTGAGAGATGAAGTTAACCACGTCAAGGCGGCTCACTTCATGTTTGCGCAGCAGATAAGCCGCTTGCGACTCCTGCTCGCTGAAAATGGCAACCAGCACGTTCGCCCCGGAGACTTCGCTGCGGCCGGAGGATTGAACGTGAAACACCGCGCGCTGTAAGACACGCTGGAAGCTGAGCGTCGGTTGGGTATCGCGCTCCTCTTCACTCATCGGCAGTACGGGTGTGGTTTGTTCGATGAAGGCTTCGAGTTCCTGTCGCAACGCCACCAGGTCCACAGAACACGCTTCAAGCGCTTCGCGGGCCGAGGGGTTACTGAGCAACGCCAGTAACAGGTGTTCGACGGTCATAAACTCATGTCGGTGCTCACGCGCTCTGGCGAAAGCCATGTTTAAACTGAGTTCCAGTTCTTGATTGAGCATTGGCACCTCCCCCAAGTTTTATGCCTGCATTCAGGCTCTTTCCAGCGTACACAACAACGGATGCTCATTCTCCCTAGCATACTGATTTACCATCGCCACCTTCGTTTCCGCGACTTCTGCGGTGAAAACACCGCAAATTGCCTTTCCACGATAGTGCACAGTAAGCATCAATTGCGTTGCACGTTCTACATCATAAGAAAAGAACTTTTGTAGCACGTCAATAACAAATTCCATCGGCGTGTAATCATCGTTCATTAACATAACTTTATACATCGATGGCGGCTTTAGCGCGTCACGCAGTTTCTCATCCGCCAGGTGGTCAAAATCCAGCCAGTTATTGGTCTTGCCCATCGTCAGTTTTCATCTTAGGTTACAGTTCCCGACCCAAATCAATCGGCCGATTACATGAGTCTAGATGTATTTTCAATCTACATCAGGTGTTAGATAACTATCATCTATTGTTGTCATCCGCGACGTCTGTCACAAACCCTTCCAATAGCGTTAACTGCTTCAAAATTTTGATTGATGAACCCCACAGAACCCCTGCCAAACGCTTGACGCGATACCCGATTTCTCTAAATTGTACAGGCGAGAGTTGGCGAGGTTTTGAACAACCCACACTCTGCCACCGGTTCATTCCATCTTACTTAAATAAGATTTACGAAGGATGTCGAAGCATGGAAACGGGTACTGTTAAGTGGTTCAACAATGCCAAAGGGTTTGGTTTCATTTGCCCCGAAGGCGGTGGCGAAGATATCTTCGCACATTACTCCACCATTCAGATGGATGGTTACAGAACGTTAAAAGCCGGGCAAACCGTCCGGTTTGATGTACACCAGGGCCCTAAAGGCAATCATGCCAGTCTCATCGTGCCCGTCGAAGTTGAAGCCGTCGCCTGACGGCGCTTTCTTCATTGTGTACATGCCGCAGTTAAAATGCCAGTCCAGTCGACTGGCATTTTTATTTACTCGCGAGCCAGTGCATCTACCGGGTCCAGACGCGCCGCGCTACGTGCTGGCAACCAGCCGAACAGCACGCCCGTAAAGGTTGAGCAGATAAACGCCATCAACAACGCAACCGGCGAAAAGCCAATCTCCCACCCCGGCAGGAACAGTTGCAGCGTAAAAGCGATAGCCATTGATAGCGCTACGCCCAGCGCGCCGCCCACCAGACACACCAGAACGGCTTCAATCAGAAACTGCGCCAGGACATCACTCGCCCTTGCACCCACCGCCATGCGGATACCGATCTCGCGCGTTCGTTCCGTAACGGATACCAGCATAATATTCATTACGCCAATACCACCAACCAAAAGTGAGATGACCGCAACCAATGTTAAAAACAGCTGAAGAGTACGTGTGGTCTTTTCTGCCGTTTTCAATACGCCGTCCATATTCCAGGTGAAGAAATCTTTTTTCCCATGGCGTAACGACAGCAAT
Source organism: Phytobacter sp. V69 (assembly GCF_965644215.1). NCBI lineage: Bacteria > Pseudomonadati > Pseudomonadota > Gammaproteobacteria > Enterobacterales > Enterobacteriaceae > Phytobacter > Phytobacter sp. V69. Next base: position 3,081 of record NZ_CBFFRL010000010.1, on the reverse strand, counting down.
CGCGCCAGCTGCTGTTCTGCCTGTTCGCTGCTGTAACCCTCATTAACACGTACAGTGATGGAGTTCAGCCAGGACTGGCCCAGCACGCGCGCCGAGAGCGTGGGATAAGGCAACCAGACGCGCAGAATCTTACTGCTGCCAAACATTGACTGTTTCTCTTCCGCCACGCCGATCACCGTCGCGGGCATATTCCCCACCAGAATCACTTCACCGACAACCTGCGCTTTGTGCGGGAATAGCTGCCGACGAGTATTGCTGTCGAGTGCCACAACTTGCGCCCGCCCTTTTTCCTGCTCATTGTTGAATGTATTCCCTTCGCTAAAGGTCATGCCATAGACGTTGAAATACTGGCCGCCGACGCCATTGGCGCTTGCCGCCACATCAATATTCCCGCTACGCAGGCGCAGGTTTTGCGAGACAGAAGGTGTTGCCGAGCTTACCCACGGCTGCTTTTGAATGGCAATCAGGTCATCGTATTTCAGCGCCTGCTGGTACTGCGGATCGTCATCGCCAAAATCCTTGCCGGGATAGACATCAATGGTGTTGGTGCCGATAGCGCGAATATCGGCCAGTACCAGCTGTTTGGCGGCATCGCCGACCACCACAATAGACACCACCGAGGCAATCCCAATAATGATGCCGAGCATCGTGAGCAAGGTGCGCATCTTATTTGCCGCCATCGCCCGCCACGCCATCATCAGCGCTTCCCGAAAACGCCCGGAGAATTGCCCCCAACTAGCAGCATCCGTCCCCGCGCGTATCGCATCAGGCGTCTTGCCCTGCTTTACGGAAGGTGGATTATTGATGATCTCACCATCGCGGATCTCAATAACCCGCTCGGCCTGGGCGGCAATTTCCGCGTCGTGGGTAACGATAATGACCGTATGCCCGCGATCGCGCAACTGATGCAGGATAGCCATCACCTCTTCGCCCGAATGGCTATCCAACGCACCTGTTGGTTCGTCGGCAAGGATAACCTGCCCACCATTCATCAGGGCACGCGCGATACTGACGCGCTGCTGCTGGCCGCCGGAGAGCTGCGACGGTGGATACTCCATCCGTTCGCCCAGGCCCAGCCGTTCCAGTAGTTCCTTTGCCCGCACCAGCCGCGCCTTGCGTTCAACGCCCGCATATACGGCAGGCACTTCTACGTTTTGAGCGGCGGTAAGGTGCGATAACAGGTGATAACGCTGAAAGATAAAGCCGAAGTGTTCGCGACGCAGCCTGGCCAGCGCATCGCTGTTGAGGGTCGCAATATCAATCCCGGCAACCCGATAGCTGCCACTGGTCGGTTTATCCAGGCAGCCGAGGATATTCATTAATGTCGATTTACCGGAACCGGAAGCCCCGACAATCGCCACCATCTCACCGGCATAGATATCGAGGGAGATGCCTTTGAGTACTTCGACCTGCCCGTCACCGGAAGGATAACTACGGCGAATACTTTTAAGTTCGAGCAGCGCCGTCATTGACTGGCCCCGGGTTTGATTTCCGAGATAACCACTTCTTCTCCGGCATCCAGACCTTTCGTGACCTCAGCATCGGTGTCGTTACGCGCGCCCAGCGTCACTTCGCGGTCGCGGACTTCGCCATTACGTAACACTTTCACTTTATAGCGATTGTCACCCACCGGATCGCCGAGGGCAGCAAGCGGCACGGTCAGGACATTTTTCACGCCCGCCAACTGGATATGAACCTGTGCCGTCATCTCCAGGCGCAGAACGCCTTGTGGGTTAGGCACCTCAAATCGCGCATAGTAAAAAATGGCGTCATTCACTTTCTGCGGCGTGGGAAGAATATCTTTGAGTTTGCCCTCATAGCGTGTGTCCGGGTCACCCAGCACGGTAAACCAGGCCTTCTGCCCCGGCTTGAGGTGAATAACATCCGCTTCGGATACCTGCGCTTTCACCAGCATGGTGCTCATGTCTGCCAGCGTCAAAATATTCGGTGCCTGCTGGGCGGCGATAACCGTCTGGCCCTGCAAGGTGGTGATTTCCGTCACCTCACCCGCCATCGGCGCAACAATACGGGTGTAATCAAAATTGGCTTTCGCCGTATCGAGCGTGGCCTGATTGCGCTGGATTTGCGCATCGATGGTCCCAATCTGCGCCTCTTTTACCGCCAGATCGGTGCTCGCCGTGTCCAGATCCTGGCGCGAGATCAAATGCGTTTTCGCCAACTGCTGCTGACGCTCAAGCGTGACCGACGCCAGTTTACGCTCTGCCAGCGCCTGCCGACGCTGAGCATGTAGCTCCATCAGGGTCGCTTCCACCTCTTTAATCTGGTTTGTGGCCTGTTCCGGATCGATAACACCGAGCAACTGATCTTTTTTGACCTTGTCGCCAATATTCACTGAAAGCGTTTTAAGCTGACCGCTGACCTGCGCACCAACGTCAACTTTGCGCAAGGCATCCAGTTTACCGGTCGCCAGCACGCTCCGTTGCAACTCACCCGGACGAACGATCAATGTCTGATAGTGGGGCACCGGCGCATTCAGCTGCTTAAAGAGCCACACTGCCGTCAGAACAACCAACACAATTAGTACCAGCCAGATTTTTCGACTTCTTCCCTTCAAATTCATAACGATTCCAGATATCCAAACTGACTCTATTGATGCCAGTATTCATTAAACGTTACCTTAACGAAACTTAATCTTCTCTTTTCTCCCATAATTCATTTATCCGGCGTTGAGACATGCTCTGTTGAAATATTGACACTCCTTTACAATCCGAGCATGTGTCATGTCCACCATCGCTGGAATCGCTGCACCAGTACTCTGTGTTAAAACAGGCTGGCAACTTTTTTGCCATCTCGCCAGTGGCAAATTAACCCCTGGGCTTGCCTGGAAAAATCCGTCTTATCGGCGAAAATTTCTGCTGCGCTCCTTATTCAAGCCGTTGGGTACTGCCAAATTGTTATCCAGCCTGGCGCAGCATCCGGATATCTTGCTCATGCTCCATGCACAGCCGGGCTTACCCTGTCGCTTACACCGCCCATGGCTGTCACTAGATAGTGTCGTCACAAGATTTTAGCCCAGAGAGCGATGCATCTGATCTGGACGGCAGCGAGAAATGAGGCCGT
>NZ_CBFFRL010000009.1:0-49180 GCF_965644215.1 Phytobacter sp. V69 | reverse complement strand
ATAGTCATGATAATAGGGCCTTCTGATTAGAAGGCCCTATTATCAATGATTTTTATCCTCGTGACGACACTATCTAGCATCACCTAAGCTAATGACAGGTTATGTCACCTGCATCACCTTTTTTATCTTTTCTGAAAAAAATAATAGCATCAGTAATTGTGCGGACATGCTGTATAATCGCGGACTTTTATGGCATAAACCGCCTTTTTCGCTGGCCTGTTTCCAGCATCATCAGTACTTTTTGAGGATATCTCCATGCAACTGCCAAACTGCCCGAAATGCAATTCCGAATACGCTTATGAAGATAACGGCATGTTCATCTGCCCGGAGTGCGCCCATGAATGGAACGACAACGACGCTGCTGCCGACAGCGATGAGTTGATTGTCAAAGATGCCAACGGCAATTTACTGGTCGACGGCGACAGCGTTACTGTCATTAAAGATCTGAAAGTAAAAGGAAGTTCTTCCATGCTGAAAATCGGCACGAAAGTGAAGAATATCCGTCTGGTCGAAGGCGATCATAACATCGACTGCAAAATTGACGGATTTGGCCCCATGAAGCTGAAATCCGAGTTCGTTAAAAAGAACTGATTGCCACCTTACGCGCCCGCAAGTCAGTAATCCTCTTCCAGCCGGCGCTCCTCGTCGTCCAACTGACGGCGTTTCTGATCGAGCTGGCGCTGCCGGTCATCTAACTGGCGGCGTCGGTCCTCAAGCTGCCGGTGTCGATCTTCATATTGTCGACTCTGCTCGTCACTGCGGCGACGATCGTCATCGTACTGCCGATCGTCGTCACTATTGTGGCTGGCACTCGGTTTATACGCATCATTGATCGCCTGCTGAATATTGCCGATGGCGTCATCGACAATATCGGCACGAGCAATATGGCTGGTAAGAGAGAGTGCGCTGATAAACAGCAGGGGAGAGTAGCGTTTCATAAAGCCAGTCTCATCAGTGGGCTGGCTTTAGGTTAATCAAGGCGTATGCAGGCGCATAGCGGAGGAATCCCAAACCACAGGGATCCCACCGGGTAGACGCTTACAAACCGTAGCGGTCAATAATTTGACGGTGGCGCTGTTCATCCAATCCGCCTTTAATGGCAACGCTAAGCCAGTGCACCGGATGCGGCCAGTCACGCGTCAGCGTAAGCAGCATCGTGTCCACGTCCTGGGGTGGCATGGATAGCGGCGTAGCCAGACTAAAGTACACACCAGGAAGCGGGGTTTCAGGGGACTCGCGATCGGTAATCTCATAATCCTCTTCACTGCTTACCCACATCAGCCCACCAGATTCGCGCACGCTACTCTCAAACTGACTAAACAGCGCCTCACCGGGATAAACGCCATCCACGAACCACGACGGGGCATACCCACCCTCCTCAATGATTTCCACGCAGTCATAAAGACCGATGAAATATTCACGCTCGGCTTCGTCTTCTGGCGGGGTATTGAGCAGCTCAACATTGAACACCACCACATCTTTTACGTGCTGCTGCGCTTTCGGCCAGCCCGGCTGGAAGACTCTGGCCGTCGCCGGCCCGGTACGCTGGGCCAGGTAGTAAACATAGTCATGCTCTTCCTTAAAACGCAGGCGCACAGCCCCCCAGTTTTCTTCGATAGGGCCTTCCTCGCTGTCGAATTCCATCCCCAGCTTCGCGCCGGCTTCACGCACCAGCGCCCATTCCCCCTGAATGCTCGCCGCCGTGATCAGATCCCACAGCACATTGTTGGTCTCTTGCTCTTGCGCCTCCAGCATCACGATAGCCTGCTGAAGATGAGGAATCGCCCGCTCGCTGGCCCGCAGTTTCATTGCCGCACGACTCGCCAGTAGCCGTGGCGCGATCTTGCTGCTGCCTTCTGGCGTCTCGAGCATCAACTCGCTCAGTTTTTCCAGTGCCGCCCAGTCCTCGTTGGCTGAGGCGACCTGCATTTCGAACCAGTACGCGACATGAGGTAGTGTCGCACGATAGTGCGTGGCAAGGGCTAAAACCTCATCAAGCCGCCGGGTACGCAGCAGCACCCCCATCAATTCGAACAGCAGCGGCGACTCGTTCTGCGGATGGCGCAACCGCCAGGTTTGTAGCAGTGCAATGGCCTCATCAGCGGCATGACAGGCCTCCAGCGCGGATGACGCCAGCCTCACCAGTTGCTCATCATCAGGAAGCTGTGTGGCCGCCAGTTTCAGCCATTCCGCTTCTTGTTCAGGGTCACGGGCATCGCTTTGTGTGCTGCGCTCTTCAAGCCAGTCATACAGTTCATGCGCGGGAACCGGGAGCTGCACCTCCTGTTCAGTGCCAGCAATATCACGTTCAAGCTCGGCCAGCGCGCGATCGGCCCCTGCCGGTTTACGTAAATGCGGTAAACAGGCCTTTGCCTGGCCTAACGCCCGGCGAGCAATCCAGGTCGCATTGCGCGCCAGAGCCAGACGGATATGTACCTTCGCTGTATCCACAGCCGCTCGCCAGGCCTGGTGGGCGATACGCTGGTCAAGAATTTGCTGGAGCGACACGCCCGTCTGCCAGTTGTTGTAGGTCGCATCGTGACGACAAAGCTGATCGACGATCCTCACCCAGCGAACCACACCGCGCGTTTGCAACTGCTTCCAGTGGATAAGACTGTTGCACGCATCATCCAGCCGCCCCATACAGGCATAGGCTTCCGCGCGAATCATCATTCGCGTAAGCCGGGTCTGTTCAGCGCAGCCTTCCAATGCATCAGGTTCGCAGAGGGGTTCAATCACGGTCAGCGCCTCTTCATAGCGCCCCAGATAAATTAACGCTTCGGCTTCGTTTTCCAGCAGGCTCGTCACATCGGTTTCACCCGCTTCACGAACTTTCTGTATCTGTGCCCGGATGTAATTCAGCGCCTGTGGCGCCTCGCCTTTGTCGACCATGGCGCAGAACTGCTCGTCCGATAAACACTGAAAACAGTTCCATAACGGGGTAATTCGCGCCATCGTTTCCTGGCACACGGCAATACGTTCATCCGCCCAGCCAGGACCATCAATATTGCCGTAGCAATCGCTGAGGTCCTGGGTGACACAAACGGATTGAGGGCAATCGATCGCATCCGGCTGATGAGCACGTTCGAAGAACCGCACCGCATCTCCCAGCGCGGTCTCACCTTCACCCATCCCCAGCCGGTGACGCATTTCCCAGTGGCCGATAAACACTTCAAGCCACGGGTTTCCTGCCGTTTTCTTAAATGACCGCGCTTCCGGCAGCAACGCTTCGCTCAAATCAGGTTTAACATCACAGATAGCGTTAATTAATTTGTTCAGATGATCGGTAATATAGGGTTGGCCTGCTGCATGAAGATCACTTTCATATTGGTTGTACCATTGCCATATATCCATTTTATTATTCCCCTTGATTTGCAAGAAACTGGGTCATTATTATCTGGTTCACATTTTCCAGTGCCTGATGAAAATCATTTGCTCCCGAACGTTGTAGTTGAAAGGATAAAATGACCTTCAGGCTTTTCAATAACTGACAGGCGGTATCGTTGTATTTTCCGCTTTGCCAGGATGCAGAAAGCGCCTTGATTGCTGGATTATTAAAATTAATGTAGAGCTGTTTATCTGCCTGCTCGCTGATACGTTGAGTAAACTGTCGTGCCAGCATTAAAGCCGCCGTGCTCATTCGCCGGTCGGCATCATCTTGTTCCAGCCGCTGCTTTAATCGACTTCGCGATTTGGCACCACCACAAAAGGAAGAACCGCTGGCTCAAAAAGCGAAATAACGCACTCTTCATCATCAGCCAATTGTTCACGCCACCACTGCTCTTCTTGCGGGCTAATGTCATGGCTGGAGAATAATGACTGATTGCCGCCCGCTGTACCGATTTCAATTAATCGCGCGCAATAGAGCGTTGCCCAGCGGCGAAGAAATGGAATAACGGCATAGCGATGGCCCAACGCGACGGGCCGCCCGGAAAGGCGAAATAACATCTCTTCGAAAGAACTCTCCTCCCCCGGCATCACCAGTAGCGTATTTTGCTGACGCAGATGGCTGACCGGAACGTCACCTTTTGAAGTAGGGATGAGCAGGTCATCTTTCAGCAGATCAAACAATCTTTCATCGCAAATTGCCGCACCCAGCAAGGCTTCATTATGGCGTAGCAGCACGCGCCGCCAGATAGCCGGCTGGTTTTTAGCCAGCTCACCCAGACCTTTGATTAGCCCTTCGGCTAACGCATGCTGTGTGGCGAAATAGGCATCATCACGCTGTAAATCTTCCCGATTCGCCGTCGGCGTCAGGATGTTGGACTCCACGACGCCACCAACAAAACCGGCCCACAGTGGCAGCAGATCATGCGCCTGATCGTCGAGCAGCATGCCACGTAAAAAGAGCGACAGATTACGGTTATCACTGGTGCCATAGGTCGCGCCATCCTGAATCCAGAGAATGCCGACAACATCGCTTTTACCAGAGGGGGTGATATCGATGGTGCAAATGGGGGTAAAGGTACGTTCAAAGCGACTGGCAAACTCAATGTTCTGCTTCTGGCGAAGCCCTGGATGCAGCACTACCGCCGAGTCACGGTTCTGACGCCAGGGCGGCGCAAGGTGGTTAACCGCCGTCTCCGACTGACCGACAAACAACGGTTCACGCATCAGTACGCAGTAGCGGCCAAGCAGCGTTTCCAATAGCGGGTTATCCGCCAGATAGCTAAATTCATCCTTCAGCTTAAGGGTGACCGTAAAGCCCGGTTCCCTGGGGATGGCCGATTCAATTCGGTACGTTTCCCCGTTATCAGAGCGATAAACCCAGCCTTCCTGCGGCGTTTTCCAGGACGTGGTGTGTACAACAACCTGCTGCGCCAGCACAAAAGAGGATAAAAAACCCAGACCGAACATGCCGATGAGACCCGTCTCATCATCTTCCTGGCGTAATTGCCGGGTATACCCTATTCCGACCGTTGCCAGAAATTCATGAATCTCTTGTTTTGTCAGGCCCGCACCGACGTCATAAATCGTAATTGTTTTATTCTGTGGGTTGCCGGTAACCCGAATTTCCGGGATGAAGGTGGAATCTGTTTCCTCCAGTCTGCGCCGGACTATCGCATCATGGGCATTTTGCACAAGCTCACGTAGCGCGACGATTGGCGTGGAGTAAAGATGTTTACTTAACACCTGCATAAGGCCATGCAGATTTACCGATGTGTCATGTTGCTCAATGGCGACGATCTTATTATCCATAATCTATTCAGATCTCGATTTTTTCAATTGCATTCCAGACGGGTAAGTATAGGTGCATCGCTAAAAATTTCGCGATTCCATATTATTTTTTTCAGATGTGCATAATAAGAGGATAAAATCTGAAAAGTTGTTGATTAATAGAATGTTAATCATTGTGTCCGATGCTGTTCTCATCAGCAAAGAGGGTCCGGCTTATATCAGCAACGTGACAACATCATTAATATTTATCGCAGACCCTAAAAAAATGAACAAGAGATATGAGGTAGTGGCAAGAAGCAAAATGGATTAGAATTCTGCTGTTCGCTCTCTCCGTATTATCGCGGCTGCTGAACCCGATCAATCTGAGAGAGAAAAAACGATGGAAACACCCCGTAGCCGGGACTGGCGCCTCGCCCAAAAGCGACGCAATAAATCCCGTGATGTTCACACCGCGCTTTTGCGTTTTCGTGGCGAAAAAAACTGGAAGATGCTGTATCTGCGTTCTGAAAAAGTCTCGCGGGCTGCACAACTGGGAATGGAGTATCCACGGATAACCCGCCAACAACGGACGAAGCGTGGCCAGGAAGAGTATCTGCTTGCCAATGAATGTCCTTTTCATTTGTAGTCGCAATCAATGGCGTAGCCCCACGGCGGAACAGGTGTTCCGCCGTTATCCCGGGCTTAATGTCCGCTCCGCAGGCACCAGCCGCAATGCCAAAAAAACCGTCTCTGCCGAATGGCTTCAATGGGCGGATGTTATCTGCGTGATGGAACAGAAACATAAAAACCGGTTAATGGCCGACTATCGCCGCATTATCGACAATAAGCCGCTTCACGTTCTCGAAATCCCCGATGACTACCGCTACATGGCACCTGAGCTGATCACACTGCTCGAGGAAATTGTTCCGCTCGTTCTTGGCTTTGCCAGCGATAACCAGCCACCGACTCACTCTTAGCGTTGCTGTTGCTCTATCGCCTGAATCGCCTCAACGCGCGTCAGATGGCGGCCACCTTCAAACTCTGCGACCAGCCAGCTATCAACGATCATTTTCGCCAGTTCCAGGCCAACCACCCGCGAACCAAACGCCAGGATGTTGGTGTTGTTATGCTGACGGGAAAGCTGTGCAGAATAAGGTTCGCTGCAAACAACGGCGCGAATACCGGGGAATTTGTTTGCGGTAATAGAGATACCGACACCCGTCCCACAAATCAGAATGCCACCTTCCACCTCGCCTGCCACCACCGCCTCCGCCACCGCGCTGGCAAAGCGGGGATAATCGGTGCGCTCGCCTGACCACGTACCTTTATCGATAACTTCAACACCTTTAGCCGCCAGGTGCGCCAGAATATCCTCTTTGAGAATGAAACCGACGTGATCGCAGCCGAACGCAATCCTCTTCATGTTTTCCGCCTTATGATTGAGCAAACTTTACGGACCCGGTGACCTTTGTGATTTCTGACCGGTTTACTGCTGAATAAAACCCCAAAATCACCGGGTACAGGGCCTTTTCTACACGGCATTAATTTACAAATCAACCGATGATTGTGTTCAACACATCAAAACAAAAAAATAATTCTGTCGAATGAGTTTATTTATATTATTGATTTTAAATACATTTAAATAAAAACACACATCACAAGAACAACCAACACTTCACGAAATATAAAACTTTATGAATTTAGCTATTGTGTGAAGTTATCGACATATTTATGATGACGCCTGTGGTGATATAGTGTCGTCTTCACTACAAGGACAAGAGAAAACAATGAGTCAGTCAGAGTTTGATCAAGGACTCCCCAACGGCATCGGCCTCGCCCCCTGGCTGCGAATGAAGCAGGAAGGGATGACCGATAACGAGAGCCGCATTGTGGACTGGTTACTTACGCCGGGTAATCTGAGCGACGCGCCAGCCATTAAAGATGTGGCGGAAGCGCTGGCCGTGTCAGAGGCGATGATTGTTAAGGTTTCAAAGCTGCTGGGCTTTAGTGGTTTTCGTAACCTGCGCAGCGCACTCGTGGGCTACTTTTCTCAGTCCGAGCAGGTTTTGCCCGCAGAGCTTGCTTTTGATGAAGCACCACTGGACGTGGTGAACAAAGTTTTCAACATCACATTACGCACCATCATGGAAGGTCAGTCGATTGTGAATGTGGAAGAAATTCATCGCGCGGCGCGCTTTTTCTACCAGGCGAAGCAGCGGGATCTTTACGGTGCGGGCGGTTCGAATGCTATCTGCGCGGATGTACAGCATAAGTTTTTACGTATCGGCGTGCGCTGCCAGGCTCATCAGGACGCGCACATAATGATGATGTCCGCAGCGCTATTGCAGGAAGGCGATGTTGTACTGGTGGTTTCCCACTCAGGGCGGACAAGCGATGTTAAAGCAGCAGTGGAACTGGCAAAAAGAAATGGGGCAAAAATAATTTGCATCACACACAGCTTCAATTCGCCAATCGCCAGGATGGCCGATTTTATTATTTGCTCGCCAGCACCAGAGACCCCTTTATTAGGGAGAAACGCATCTGCAAGAATATTACAACTGACACTACTCGACGCATTCTTTGTATCGGTTGCTCAACAGAATATCGAACAGGCAACCAAAAATATGGAAAAGACCGGTGCAATAGTTGATTTCTTTTCACCGGGTGCATTGAAGTAAAACAATAAGGTTAATCCCATTCTCTGTGTGGGATTAACCACAACGCTTCCCTACAATGAGAATACTGCTATGAATAAATACCTGAAAATATTCAGCGGCGCTGCTATGGGTTTAATGTTGTCTACCAGCGCGTTTGCTGCCGCCGACTATGCCGTCGTATTAAAAACATTGTCTAACCCATTCTGGGTGGATATGAAAAAAGGCATTGAAGACGAAGCGAAAACACTGGGCGTCAGTGTGGATATTTTCGCATCTCCTTCCGAAGGCGATTTTCAGTCCCAGCTCCAGTTATTCGAAGACCTGAGCAATAAGAATTATAAAGGTATCGCATTCGCACCGCTCTCTTCCGTAAACCTGGTGATGCCGGTTGCACGTGCGTGGAAAAAAGGTATTTTCCTGGTTAACCTCGATGAAAAAATCGATATGGATAATCTGAAAAAAGCAGGCGGTAACGTCGAAGGTTTTATTACCACCGATAACGTCGCTGTCGGTGCAAAAGGCGCCAACTTTATCGTTGAGAAACTGGGTGCACAGGGTGGCGAAGTGGCCATTATCGAAGGTAAAGCCGGTAACGCGTCCGGTGAAGCTCGTCGTAACGGCGCGACAGAAGCCTTTAAAAAATCCAGTCAGATCAAACTGGTTGCCAGCCAGCCTGCTGACTGGGACCGTATTAAAGCGCTGGACGTTGCCACCAACGTACTGCAGCGTAACCCGGACCTGAAAGCGTTCTACTGCGCGAATGACACCATGGCGATGGGTGTGGCTCAGGCCGTCGCTAACGCCGGTAAAACGGGCAAAGTGCTGGTAGTCGGCACCGACGGTGTACCGGAAGCTCGTAAGATGGTCGAGGCCGGTCAGATGACCGCAACCGTTGCCCAGAACCCGGCTGATATCGGTGCCACTGGCCTGAAAATGATGGTTGATGCCGCGAAAACCGGCAAAGTTATTGCGCTGGATAAGACCCCGGAATTCAAACTGGTGGATTCGATTCTGGTCACGAAGTAACGATGTTAAGCAGGTAAGTGCGGCCTGATGCCCTCACCCCGGCCCTCTCCCACAGGGAGAGGGTGACCACAAAAGGTAATCTATTATGGTCACGCCATATATTTCGATGGCGGGTATCGGCAAATCCTTTGGTCCGGTTCACGCATTAAAATCCGTTGATTTAACTATTTATACCCATGAAATACATGCGTTATTGGGCGAGAATGGTGCCGGTAAATCAACGTTGATGAAAGTATTATCGGGTATTCATGACCCGACCAAAGGCACCATCACCATTAATAATACTAATTACGACAAACTCGATCATAAACTGGCGGCGCAACTCGGTATCGGCATTATTTATCAGGAACTCAGCGTTATTGATGAATTAACCGTGCTGGAGAATTTGTACATAGGCCGGCATATCACTAAGAAAGTTTGTGGCGTCAATATTATTGACTGGCGAGAAATGCGCGTCCGCGCCGCAATGATGTTATTGCGCGTTGGTCTGAAAGTAGACCTTGATGAAAAAGTGGCGAACTTATCTATCAGCCACAAACAAATGCTCGAAATTGCCAAGACATTAATGCTCGACGCCAAAGTTATTATTATGGACGAGCCAACTTCTTCGCTGACTAATAAAGAGGTTGATTATCTTTTTCTGATAATGAACCAGCTGCGCAAAGAAGGGACGGCCATTGTTTATATCTCTCACAAACTGGCTGAAATTCGCCGTATTTGCGACCGCTATACCGTCATGAAAGACGGCAGCAGCGTCTGTAGCAGCATGGTTAGCGATGTCTCCAACGATGACATCGTCAAACTGATGGTCGGCCGTGAGTTACAAAATCGCTTCAACGCGATGAAAGAGAGCACCGGCAACGTCGAGCGCGACACGGTGTTTGAAGTAAAAAACGTCACCAGCCGCGACAAGAAAAAAGTGTGCGATATCTCGTTCAGCGTCAATCGCGGCGAGATCCTCGGCTTCGCCGGGCTGGTCGGTTCAGGCCGTACTGAGCTGATGAACTGCCTGTTCGGCGTGGATAAACGCAGCAGCGGTGAAATCCGTCTCAACGGCAAGGTTATCTCCCCGCGTTCCCCGCTGGACGCGCTGAAAAAAGGCATGGCCTACATCACCGAAAGCCGCCGCGAGAACGGTTTCTTTGGCAACTTCTCTATCGCCCAGAACATGGCGGTAAGCCAGAGCCTGAAGAAAGGGGGTTACAAAGGCGCAATGGGTTTGTTCAATGAAGCCGAAGAGCGAAACGTTGCGCAGGCGCAGCGTGAGCTGCTGGGGCTGAAATGCCACTCCGTCGATCAGAACATCACCGAGCTTTCCGGTGGGAATCAGCAGAAGGTGCTGATCTCCAAATGGCTGTGCTGCAACCCTGACGTGGTCATTTTCGATGAGCCAACGCGCGGTATCGATGTTGGCGCAAAGGCCGAAATCTACAAAGTGATGCGCCAGCTGGCGGATGACGGAAAAGTCATCCTGATGGTGTCATCCGAACTTCCTGAAATTATCGCCGTCTGCGACCGCATCGCCGTGTTCTGCGAAGGACGACTGACGCAAATCCTGACCAATCGCGACGATATGAGCGAAGAGGAGATTATGGCATGGGCATTACCACAAGAGTGAAAAGCGAAATGAGCGAGAAAAAGCCCTTCAACTTCGCGCTGTTCTGGGATAAATACGGCACCTTTTTTATCCTGGCTATCATCGTGGCGATCTTTGGCACGCTGTCATCCCAGTACTTCCTGACGGCGAATAACATCACGCAGATCTTTGTCCAAAGCTCGGTGACGGTACTGATCGGTATGGGCGAGTTCTTCGCCATCCTTATTGCCGGTATCGACCTGTCCGTCGGTGCAATTCTGGCGCTCTCCGGCATGGTCACCGCCAAGCTAATGCTGGCCGGGGTTGACCCATTCCTGGCAGCCGTGATCGGCGGTGTGGTGGTCGGAGGCCTGCTGGGTGCCATCAACGGTTGCCTGGTGAACTGGACGGGGCTGCATCCGTTCATCATCACGCTTGGTACCAACGCCATCTTCCGTGGTATCACGCTGGTTATCTCTGATGCCAACTCAGTGTACGGCTTCTCGTTTGATTTCGTTAACTTCTTCGCCGCGAGCGTTATCGGCATCCCGGTACCGGTGCTCTTCTCGCTGGCCGTGGCGATCATTCTCTGGTTCCTGACCACCCGTATGCGCCTGGGCCGCAACATCTATGCGCTCGGCGGTAACAAGAACTCCGCGTTTTACTCCGGTATCGATGTGAAATTCCACGTTCTGGTGGTGTTCATTATCTCCGGTATCTGCGCCGGGCTGGCAGGGGTGGTGTCCACCGCACGTCTGGGTGCCGCAGAACCGCTGGCCGGTATGGGTTTTGAAACCTACGCCATCGCCAGCGCCATCATCGGTGGCACCAGCTTCTTCGGGGGCAAGGGGCGCATCTTCTCAGTGGTTATTGGCGGGCTGATTATCGGCACCATCAACAACGGTCTGAATATTTTGCAGGTTCAAACGTATTACCAGTTGGTGGTGATGGGCGGGCTGATTATCGCCGCAGTAGCCCTGGACAGACTGATCAGTAAATAACCTTATCGCTTTAGGTCGCAGGTGTTCTGCCTTGTCGGTTCGCTCCTTACCAGGGAATTCACGAACCGACGGGCTTCCTGCTGCCAAAAATCACTAAAATTCAGGAGCTAGCATGAAAATTTCCCCCTCTTTGATGTGTATGGATCTGCTGAAATTTAAAGAACAGATCGAATTTATCGATACCCACGCAGACTATTTCCACATCGACATCATGGATGGCCATTTCGTCCCTAACCTGACGCTGTCGCCGTTCTTCGTAAGCCAGGTGAAAAAGCTGGCGAGCAAACCGCTCGACTGCCACCTGATGGTGACGCGCCCGCAGGACTACATCAGCCAGTTGGCAAGCGCAGGGGCAGACATCATCACCCTGCACCCGGAAACCATTAACGGCCAGGCCTTCCGCCTGATCGACGAAATTCGTCGTCTGGGCATGAAAGTGGGTCTGATTCTGAACCCGGAAACCACCGTCGAGGCGATGAAGTACTACATCCACAAAGCCGACAAAGTGACCGTGATGACCGTTGACCCGGGCTTTGCCGGCCAGCCGTTCATTCCGGAAATGCTGGATAAAATCGCCGAACTGAAAGCCTGGCGCGAGCGCGAAGGGCTAAGCTTTGAAATTGAGATTGACGGCTCCTGCAACAAAGCGACCTACAAGCGTCTGATGGAAGCCGGTGCGGACGTGTTTATCGTCGGCACCTCCGGCCTGTTCAACCAGGCAGAGCAGATTGGCGACGCCTGGGCCGTTCTGGAAGAGCAAGTTCTGGCCGCGAAAAACGAGGTACTGCCTCATGCACCAACAGCATAACGTGGTCGCAGGCGTGGATATGGGGGCGACCCATATCCGTATCTGCCTGCAAACCGCAGCGGGCGATGTACTGCACTGTGAAAAACGCCGCACTGCCGAAACCATTGAAAGCGGTGTGGTGGCCGGCATCAGCGGCCTGCTCCGCCAGCTTCTGGAGCAGTACAACGCGCAGTGTTATGGTCTGGTGATGGGGTTCCCGGCGCTGGTCGGTAAAGACAAGCGCACCATCATTTCCACGCCGAACCTGCCGCTGACGTCGGATTCACTGATTGGACTGGCAGAGCAGCTCGAAGACGCGCTGGGCTGCCCGCTGGAGTTTTCCCGCGATGTGAACCTGCAACTGTCCTTTGATGTGCAGGAAAACGGGTTGGCTGGCCAGGAAGTGCTGGCAGCCTATCTGGGCACCGGCATGGGCTTCGCTATCTGGTTGAACGGTGCGCCCTGGACCGGTGCGCACGGTGTGGCGGGTGAGCTGGGACATATTCCGCAGGGTGATATGCAGCAGCATTGTGGCTGCGGTAACCCTGGCTGTCTGGAGACCGTCTGTTCCGGCATCGCGCTGCGTCGCTGGTATGAACAGCAGCCGCGTGATTACGAGCTGGGCGACCTCTTTGTTCACGCCAGCCATGAACCCTTCGTGCAGGCATTGCTCGACCATGCCGCGCGCGCTATCGCCACCAGCGTTAACTTGTTCGATCCGGACGCGGTGATTCTGGGCGGCGGGGTGATGGATATGCCGTCATTCCCACGGGACGCGCTTATTACGGCTATTCGCGTACACGTACGTAAGCCATTACCGCATGACGACGTGCGCTTCCTGCCGGCATCGTCCTCCGCGTTTAACGGCGCACAGGGCGCGGCCACGCTTGCCCGCAGCCGCTTTACGCCGCAATCCGTCGCAGCGCCTGCGCCAGCTGCACACGGGTAAAGGGTTTTCGCAGCAGTTCAACGTCCGGTAGCGCAGGGTTGTGCGCCGGACGTAAATCCTGGCCGCTAATCAGCAGCAGTGGTAAATGTGGATAGTGCAGTCGGGCGAAATTAATCACCTCTGCCCCGCTCATTTGCCCCGGCAGCATCAGATCGCTGATGAGCATGCCGATATCTTCCGACGCTGCCAGCAGCGCCAGCGCCTCTTCGCCGCACGCCGCTTCCAGCGTTAAATACCCCAGCTCATGCAGCTGTTCGCAGAGGGTTTGCCGCACATCGGCTTCATCTTCCAACACCAGAATCAGCTTATCGGTATTATCGGCCTCCTGCGCCGGTGTCAGCTCAACCGGGCTTGCCACCTGTACCGACGCGCGCGGGAGCTGTAAGCGCACCGTAGTCCCCTGCCCTGGCGCGCTCTCAATGGCAACCCGCCCGCCGGACTGGCGCACAAAACCGTATACCATCGACAGCCCCAGGCCGCTGCCGCTGCCGGTCTGCTTGGTGGTGAAAAACGGCTCGAAGACGCGGGCCTTCACCTCCTGCGACATGCCAGAACCTCTGTCGATCACCTCCAGCACCACCATATCCTGTTTGCGTCCGTCGCTACGAGTCACGCGCTGGTTCCAACTGCGGATCTTGATGACCCCTTTCTGTCCTTCCATCGCGTCACGGGCGTTCATTACCAGATTGATGATGGCGTTTTCCAGTTGGCCCACGTCAATCCACGCAGGCCAGGCCGGCTGCTGGGCTTCAATCTCCAGCGTCAGCGTGGACGGAAGCGAGTGGCGCATCAGCTCGCTTAAGTTTTCCAGCAGCGGCTGCATGTCGACCGAGTGGGGATGCAGAGATTGTTTACGTGAAAAGGCCAGCAAACGCTGGGTCAGCATCGCCCCACGCTCGGCGGCTTTTAACGCGCGGGAGATGCGCGGCGCATCCGGTGATTGGGGGTTCACCAGCTCCAGGCTGCCGATAATTACTGCCAGTAAGTTATTGAAATCATGCGCCAGCCCGCCCGTAAGCTGGCCGACCGCTTTCATTTTCTGGCTGTGCAGCAGCGCCTCTTCCAGCCCCTTGCGCTCGGTTCGGTCCAGCACCACGTTAACCATCCCGCGCCCCGGCACCGGGCTAAAGCGCAGCTCGATGGTGCGGTTATCCGCCAGCCGCAGCTCCTGCGGTTTTGGCATCGGGCGCGCCAGATTTTCCTGCACATGGTCCTGCAGCTCACTCACCTGGCGCAGCAGGCTCTGGTAGTGCTGCCCCCGCTGTAGCGCGTCGGCAGAAAGACCCAGCAGCAGCGGATACTGCGGGTTCCACACCACCAGGCAACCCAGGCTGTCGAACAGGGCAAAGCCGTCGCGCATGGCATGGAAGGTGGTCTCCAGTTGGGTGCTCTTCTCTTTGAGCAGCTTTGAGGTGTGTTCCAGCGAGGCGGTGTTGCGCGCAAAAACGTTAAAGGCGCGCGCCAGCTCCCCCAGTTCATCGCGCCGTTGCAGCGCCGGAACGGAAACGTCCTGCTCGCCGCGCGCCAGGCGGGTCATCGCGCGGGAAATCGCCGTCAGGTTCGACCCCAGATTGCGGTAGATATACCAGCCAGCAAACCCGGTGATCACCAGCGCCAGCAGGGCAAAGGTGCTGATAAAGATAATGATCGAGCGCATTTCACGGTGGCTTTGCGCGGTTCGCTGCTCTGAGGCCTGCGCTACCTGCGCAACGTACTGATTGATATCGGTATTGAGAATGGCGACCAGCGCTTTGATATGAAACATAAACCAGCTTATCGCCAGATCGCTCTCATCCATCTGCGCCGCCAGTGGCCCGAGCTTCGCCAGCTCATTGTTGAAATCCTGCAAAATACCGTTCACCACCGGGTTGTCGGTGCGGTCCGGCAACTGGGCGCGGATGTCCGTCAGCTGTTGTACCGTCGGGCGCGGCGAGGGGGTGCGAATAGCCGCCGCCAGCAGCCTGTCCATTTCGCCGAGTAAACGGGGGTCTCCGGTGTCGGTGCCGTCACGCTGGTTAATATCCTGCAGATGGCGCAGGTAGCTTTGGTTCTGATACAGCGAGCTCAGCAGCGCGTTGCGCTCCAGGTGGCGGCGCTGACCGCGCTCCAGCATCTGGGTCACGCTCTGTTCCAGCTCGTTACTGCGCCAGGTGATGCGCTCCACCAGCTGTGGTTCCAGCTGTGCCAGCGGCGCGCGGGCCAGCTGTTCGAGGGAGTTTTGCAGCGTCATCTGGGTGTCCTTAAGCCGCTCCGCCTCGCTTTTGTATTCCAGCGCCCCCACCACCTGCGACAGGCGCACCGCCGCCGTGGCGACATTGGCGGTGTCACGCGCAAGATTCATGCTGCCAGTCATGTCATCCAGCGTCTGTTGCTGCACCTGTTCCTGGATTTGGCTGGCATGGCGGAAACCCAGCACCGCCACGCCGCAGACCATCAGGGTCACGGCCATCACCAACAGGTTGAAGAACAGTAACCGCCCGCGCGCGCTGGCGAAAAACGGGTTGTGCCGATAGGGCATAACGGGCTCCGTTGTCAGTTTCTCCCCTCACCCTAACCCTCTCCCGGTGGGAGAGGGTTAGGGTGAGGGCAAAGCGTGCCATTGGTAACGTTAAGAAATTGTGATCTTCGTTAACTATTCAGCAATATGACAAATATGAACGCCCAATGACATTTTGCATTTATTTCATTGTGGTGGACTGAAAGCATTGATAACCCTTGCAGGAGCAAGCGATGAGCAAAACGCCGGTTCTGGAGATGCGCAATATTGCCAAAGTATTTAGCAAATTCTACGCGCTGAAAGGGGTGGATCTGACGGTATATCCCGGGGAAATTCACGCGCTGATGGGGGAAAACGGTGCGGGAAAAAGTACGCTGATGAAAATCCTCGCCGGAGCGTACACCGCCACCAGCGGCAAGATCCTGATTGACGGGCAGCCGTTTCATATCAAAGGGCCGAAAGACGCGCTGGCGGCGGGCATCACGCTGATTTATCAGGAGATGCAGCTTGCCCCCAATCTGACCGTCGCTGAAAACATCTTCCTCGGCAGCGAGATTTCCCGCGGCGGGCTGATTCAGCGCCGGGACATGGTCGCCCAGGCGCAAAGCGTGATTGACCGCCTCGGCGCACAGTTCAAAGCCAGCGACCTGGTGATGAAACTGACCATCGCCGAGCAGCAGCAGGTGGAAATCGCCCGCGCCCTGCACCGCCACAGCCGCATTCTGGTGATGGATGAACCCACCGCCGCCCTCTCCTCCTGCGAAACCCACCGCCTGTTTACGCTTATCATGCGCCTGCGCGATGAAGGGATGGCGATTATCTATATCAGCCACCGCATGGCGGAAGTGTATGAGCTTTCCGACCGGGTCAGCGTCCTGCGCGACGGCCAGTATGTCGGCAGCCTGACCCGCGACAAACTCAACGCTTTGGAGCTGGTGCGCATGATGGTGGGCCGTCCGTTAAGCGACCTGTTCAATAAAGAGCGGGATATCCCCAAAGGCAATCTGCGGCTCAACATTCACCATCTGACGGACGGCAAAAAAATCCAGCCGGTCAGCCTGCAAGTCCGTGCCGGAGAAATCGTCGGGCTGGCGGGTCTGGTAGGCGCAGGCCGGTCGGAGCTGGCCCAGCTGATTTTTGGCGTGCGCAAAGCCACCGGAGGCGTGATTGAAATCGACGGCGAACCAGTGGTCATTCACTCCCCCCGCGCGGCCATCGATCTGGGGATCGGTTTTTTGACCGAGAACCGCAAAGAACAAGGGTTGTTCCTTGAACTGGCCGCCCAGGAAAACATCACCATGGCGACCATCGAGCGCGATGCCAACTACGGCATGCTCGACCGCAAAAAAGCGCAGTCCATCTCCGATGACGCCATCAAGTTACTCAATATCCGCGTGCCCCACTCCCAGGTACGGGCGGGCGGTTTATCCGGCGGTAACCAGCAAAAGCTGCTGATCTCCCGCTGGGTCGCTATCGGCCCGCGCATCCTGATTCTTGATGAGCCAACCCGTGGCGTCGACGTCGGGGCGAAGAGCGAAATCTACCGCATCATGAGCCAGATGGCGCGCAAAGGGGTAGCCATCCTGATGATATCCAGCGAGCTGCCGGAGGTGGTCGGCATGAGCGACCGCGTGTACGTCATGCATGAAGGCAGCATCGCTGGCGAGCTGGAAGGCGAGCGCATTACCCAGGAAAACATTATGACGCTGGCAACCGGCGTTAACGAATCCCATCACCAGGCGGTACACCATGACTGAACCTAAAGAGACCTCAGCCACCACGCCGCAGCAGGTGGCGAAATCGGCCTCGGCGAAAAAAATGCTGATGGGCGATTTGATGCAGACGGTCGGTATATTGCCGATTCTGATCCTGATTGTGGCGGTATTTGGCTTTATCGCGCCGAATTTCTTCACCGAAAGCAACCTGCTGAATATCACCCGCCAGGCATCGATCAACATCGTGCTGGCAGCGGGCATGACGTTCATCATTTTGACCGGCGGTATCGACCTGTCGGTCGGGTCCATCCTCGGCACCACGGCGGTGGCGGCGATGGTGGTGTCGCTGATTCCGGAACTGGCGATCCTCTCCGTGCCTGCCGCGCTGATGCTCGGTTTAGTGCTGGGCCTGTCCAATGGCGTGTTGGTCGCCTTTGCCGGACTGCCGCCGTTTATCGTCACCCTGGGCACCTATACGGCGCTGCGCGGAGCGGCCTACCTGCTGGCGGACGGCACCACGGTCATCAACTCGAGTATCGGGTTTGAGTGGATCGGTAACAACTATCTCGGGCCAATCCCCTGGCTGGTGGTGATTGCGCTGGCGGTGATTGTGGTTTGCTGGTTTATCCTGCGCCGCACCACGCTTGGCGTTCATATCTATGCGGTCGGCGGCAACATGCAGGCGGCGCGTCTGACCGGTATCAAAGTGTGGCTGGTGCTGCTGTTCGTCTACGGCATGAGCGGCCTGCTCTCTGGCCTTGGCG
This sequence comes from Phytobacter sp. V69, assembly GCF_965644215.1. NCBI lineage: Bacteria > Pseudomonadati > Pseudomonadota > Gammaproteobacteria > Enterobacterales > Enterobacteriaceae > Phytobacter > Phytobacter sp. V69. The sequence continues at coordinate 31,051 of NZ_CBFFRL010000009.1, read as the reverse complement.
GGGTGATGAGCGCGTCGCGCCTGTACAGCGCCAACGGCAACCTCGGCATGGGCTACGAGCTTGACGCCATCGCGGCGGTCATCCTCGGCGGCACCAGTTTCGTCGGCGGTATCGGCACCATCACCGGTACGCTGGTGGGCGCACTGATTATCGCCACGCTGAATAACGGCATGACATTGATGGGCGTTTCGTACTTCTGGCAACTGGTGATCAAAGGGGCGGTGATCATCATTGCAGTGCTGATAGACAAATACCGTACCCGACATCATCAAAGTGCATAACAACAAAACCCTACAGAGGATTTAAGCATGAGATTGAAGCCACTTGTCACCGCTCTCTGTGCTGGCGCACTGCTTGTCGCAACGCCGTTTGCGCAGGCAAAAGATCTGAAATCGATCGGGGTAACGGTAGGCGATCTCGCCAACCCGTTCTTCGTGCAAATCACCAAAGGGGCGGAGCTGGAAGCGCGTAAGCTGGCAGGCGACAAGGTGAAAGTGACGCTGGTGTCCAGCGGCTACGACCTCGGCCAACAGGTGGCGCAAATCGATAACTTTATCGCCGCCAAAGTGGACATGATTATCCTTAACGCCGCTGATTCAAAAGGCATTGGGCCAGCCGTAAAACGCGCGAAAGATGCCGGTATCGTGGTGGTCGCGGTTGACGTGGCGGCGGAAGGGGCAGATGCCACCATTACCTCGGATAACACCCAGGCAGGGGAAATGGCCTGTAAGTACATTACCGATCGCCTGAAAGGCAAAGGCAATGTGGTCATCATCAACGGACCGCCGGTATCTGCGGTACAGAACCGTGTGGAAGGCTGCCAGACCGAATTCAAGCGCCACCCGGATATCAAAGTGCTCTCCTGGAACCAGAACGCCAAAGGCAGTCGTGAAGGCGGTCTGGAGATTATGACCTCGCTGCTGGCCGCTAATCCGAAGATTGATGGCGTGTTCGCGATTAACGATCCGACCGCGATCGGTGCCGATCTGGCGGCTAAACAAGCGCAACGTAACGAGTTCTTTATCGTTGGCGTGGACGGCAGCCCGGACGGTGAAGAGGCGCTGAAACGCGAGAACTCGCTGTTCGTGGCCACCCCAGCACAAGATCCGCAGGTGATGGCGGCAAAAGCGGTGGAAATCGGCTATGACATTCTGCAAGGGAAACCCGCGCCGAAAGAACCCGTGCTGATCCCGGTGACGATGATCGACAAGAAAAACGTCGGTACCTATAAGGGCTGGACGGTTAAATAAGAATTGTGCGGCCTGATGCCCTCCCCCTAACCCTCTCCCTTGAGGGAGAGGGCCGGGGTGAGGGGTCTTCTGCAGACTCTGGGAGATCGCCATGAAACGCTCCGAAATCAATGAAATCCTCGGCCATACCCGGCAATTCTTTTCCATGCACGACGTCCACCTGCCGCCCTTCGCCAGCTTCCCTCCAACCAAATGGCAGCAGCTCGATCACGACAGCTGGCGCGAAGTCTTCGACTTGAAACTCGGTTGGGATGTCACTGCGTTCGGCAGCGATAATTTCTACGACCAGGGACTCACGCTATTCACCCTGCGCAACGGCTCTCCCAACGGCACCCCTTACGCCAAGTGCTACGCAGAAAAAATCATGCACGTGCGCGACGGGCAGGTCACCCCCATGCATTTTCACTGGCGCGAACGCGAAGACATCATTAATCGCGGCGGCGGCAATCTGATTATCGAGCTGTGGAACGCCGGAGCGCATGAAGAAACGAACTACACCGACGTGAGCGTGGTCATCGACGGCTGCATCCAGAAGCACTCCGCAGGCAGCCAACTACGCCTCGCGCCGGGGGAAAGCATCTGCCTGCCGCCCGGTCTGTACCACAGCTTCTGGGGGGAATCCGGCTTCGGCGACGTGCTGGTTGGTGAAGTGTCGTCGGTCAACGATGACGAGCACGACAACCACTTCCTGCACCCGGTGGACAGGTTTAACAACATTCTGGAAGACGAACCCGCGCAGTTGGTGCTGTGCAACGAATATGGTCTGTTCCTGAGCTAAGGAGAATACGATGGCTTTGATTTCGCTTGCCCAAGGTCTGGCGCACGCCCGTGAACATCAGTACGCGCTCGGCGCGTTCAACGTGCTCGACTCCCACTTCCTGCGAGCGCTCTTTGCGGCAGCGAAACAGGAGCGGTCGCCTTTCATCATCAATATCGCCGAAGTGCATTTCAAATATGTCTCCCTCGATTCGCTGGTCGAAGCGGTGAAATTCGAGGCCGCCCACCATGACATTCCAGTAGTGCTCAACCTCGATCACGGACTGCATTTTGAATCCGTGGTGCGCGCACTCAGGCTGGGATTTAGCTCGGTGATGTTTGATGGTTCAACGCTGGAGTACGAAGAGAATATTCGCCAGACCCGGGAAGTGGTGAAGATGTGCCACGCGGTAGGCGTCTCGGTGGAAGCAGAACTCGGTGCCGTGGGTGGCGATGAAGGCGGCGCACTGTATGGCCACGCGGATGAAGCGTATTTCACCGATCCGGCCAAAGCGCGTGACTTTGTGGACCGCACGGGGATCGACACCCTCGCCGTCGCGATTGGCAACGCCCACGGCAAATACAAAGGTGAACCGAAGCTCGATTTTGCCCGCCTGGACGCGATTCGCCAGCAAACCGGCCTGCCGCTGGTGCTGCACGGCGGATCCGGCATCAGCGACGCCGATTTCCGTCGCGCCATCGAACTTGGCATCCACAAAATCAATTTCTATACCGGCATGTCGCAAGCGGCGCTGGACGCCATTGAAACCCGCATGGCTAACCGCCAGCCCATTTACGACGAATTCGCCCAGCTTTTACTGAGCATTGAAGAGGCCATCACCGACACCGTTGCCGGGCAGATGCGCGTCTTTGGCAGCGCGGGGCGACTCTGATGGAACGCAAAGGGATTATCGCCGCCGGGAACATGCTGGTCGACCATGTGCACCAGATTGTGCAATGGCCGGAGCGTGGCTGGCTGGCGGAGATCACACAAAGCGAGCGCTCCACCGGCGGTGCGCCGCTCAACGTCCTGCTGACGCTGGCCAAAATGCGCACCGGCATGCCGCTCCAGGCGGTGGGACTGGTGGGGGAAGACAGCGACGGAGATTACATCATGGCGATGCTCGATCAGTATCACGTCAATCGCCAGCATGTGCAGCGCACCAACTTTGCACCCACCTCCATGTCGCAGGTGATGACCGATCCGACCGGACAACGCACCTTTTTCCACTCGCCCGGCGCGAATCGCCTGCTGGATCTCCCGGCATTCGACCGCCTGGACGAGACGATGAAAATCTTCCATCTCGGCTATTTGCTGCTGCTCGACAGCCTCGATTTGCCGGATGAGCAATTTGGCACCCGCAGCGCCCGCCTGCTGGCGCAGATGCGCGCACAAGGGTATGAAACGTCGCTCGATCTGGTCTCCCGCAAGGGCGACCCGCGCTATCAGCCGCTGGTGATGCCCTGCCTGCCGTATCTGGATTATCTGGTGATCAACGAGATGGAGGCGGGGGAATTTAGCGGGCTGGAGATGCGCCTGGCTGACGATTCACCGCATATCGACAACATCGCCACGGCCGCCTCACAGCTGCTCGCCGCCGGGGTACGCCAGCGCGTAGTGATCCACTGCCCGGAAGGCGCATGGGGCGAAGAACCGGGCCGCGAGGGCCAGTGGATAGCAACGCAGATGCTCACGCAGGAGGAGATTGTCGGTAGCGTCGGCGCGGGAGATGCATTTTGTGCCGGGCTGCTCTACGGCTGCCATGAGCGCTGGCCGCTACCGCAAAGCATTCAACTGGCCCACGCCTGCGCCCGTGCCAGCCTGCTTTGCGCGAACGCCATCGACGGGGCGAAATCACTGGCAGAGTTAAAACAAGAGATCGACAACACGACCTGAGCTGGCTACGCCGCCTGCTCGCTGTGTACCACATCCGCCGCAAACACGTAACCCAGCCCGCGTATCGTTTTGATTAACGCGGGTTGATGCGGGTTGGTTTCAATCTTACGCCGCAGGCGCATGATCAACACATCGATGGTACGGTCGAACACCTCAATGCTCTCGCTGTGGGTCAGCTCCAGCAACTGCTCGCGGCTGAGCACCCGCCGGGCGTTTTGTACCAGCGCCAGCAGCAGGCTGTATTCCCCCTGGGTTAAGTCGACGGTTTGCTGACGGGCGTCGCTAAGCTGGCAGCACGCGGGATCAAGATGCCAGCCGTTGAACGAGAACCCGGCCATTTTCACCGTCGGCGCATCGGATGCCAGCACGCCTGTACGGCGCATTACCGCTTTCACCCGAGCCACCAGCACGCGCGGGGTAAAGGGTTTGCCAATATAGTCATCGGCCCCCATTTCCAGCCCCACCACCACATCCGACTCGCTGCCCAACCCTGTCAGCATGATCACCGGCAGCTCCGGGCGCTGTTTTTGCAGCTGTTTGAGCACTATCAGGCCGTTGATGTCCGGCAGCACCATGTCGAGTAAGACCAGCGCAATCTCCGGATGCTGCGCGGCGGCGGCAATAGCATCCAGCCCGTTATGACACAGGTGCACGGTGAAGACGTGCTCGCTCAGCACATCCCTGAGCAGTTCGCAGACCGCTAAATCGTCATCCACTACCAGAATCGCAGGTTTCATTGTCCGCATCCGCCAGGAAAAAGTGACTCGTTGCTTTATTTTATTTGGCTCAATCATAAAGGCAGCGAATTAATGCCGTTTTTATAATCACGGTCACATCCCCCAGGCGTCGTCACGTCAAATTTGACGATGGCCTGCCTTTCGTCAGTATTTTGAACAAAAATCGGGCGTAAAATCAGGAAATACCCACAAAAGAAGCATGGCATAGAAGATGCATAATGGGTTGAGTGAGCGCGGAATGCGTGAACTTTCTTAACTGGAGCGATAGCGATGAAAAAAGTCGTCACGGTTTGCCCGTATTGCGCCTCAGGTTGCAAGATCAACCTGGTGGTGGATAACGGAAAAATCGTTCGGGCGGAGGCTGCGCAAGGAAAGACCAACCAGGGTAACCTGTGTCTGAAAGGCTACTATGGCTGGGACTTTATTAATGATACTCAAATCCTTACGCCTCGTCTGAAAACCCCTATGATCCGTCGCCAGCGTGGCGACAAACTGGAAGCGGTCTCCTGGGATGAAGCCCTGGATTACGTCGCCACTCGCCTGAGCGCCATTAAAGAGAAGTATGGCCCGGATGCGATTCAGACGACCGGCTCGTCCCGTGGTACGGGGAACGAAACCAACTACATCATGCAAAAATTTGCGCGCGCCGTTATTGGTACCAATAACGTTGACTGCTGCGCACGCGTCTGACACGGCCCATCGGTTGCAGGTCTGCACCAGTCGGTCGGCAATGGCGCAATGAGTAATGCCATTAACGAAATCGATAACACGGATCTCGTGTTTATCTTTGGCTATAACCCGGCGGATTCACACCCTATCGTCGCTAACCACGTGATTCGGGCGAAACAGAACGGGGCAAAAATCATCGTCTGCGATCCGCGCAAAATCGAAACCGCGCGTATTGCCGATATGCACGTGGCATTGAGAAACGGCTCGAACATCGCGCTGTTGAATGCGCTCGGGCATGTGATTATTGAAGAAAACCTGTACGACCAGGCGTTTGTTGCCACCCGTACGCAAGGGTTTGAAGAGTATAAAAAAATCGTCGAAGGCTATACGCCGGAGTCGGTGGAAGATATCACCGGCGTCAGCGCTGCGGATATTCGTAAAGCCGCCCGGATGTATGCTGGCGCGAAAAACGCCACCATTTTGTGGGGCATGGGCGTCACCCAGTTCTATCAGGGCGTAGAGACGGTGCGTTCACTGACCAGTCTCGCCATGATGACGGGCAACCTGGGTAAACCGCATGTCGGGGTGAACCCGGTGCGCGGGCAGAACAACGTCCAGGGTGCCTGCGATATGGGCGCACTGCCGGATACCTTCCCAGGCTACCAGTTTGTTAAAGAGCAGGTCCACCGCGATAAATTCGCCAAAGCCTGGGGCGTGGCCGATCTGCCCGCGCATACCGGCTATCGCATCAGCGAGCTGCCGCACCGCGTGGAGCATGGTGAAGTGCGCGCCGCTTACATCATGGGAGAAGATCCGCTGCAGACCGACGCAGAGCTTTCCGCCGTGCGTAGGGCGTTCGAAGGTCTGGAACTGGTTATCGTGCAGGATATCTTCATGACCAAAACCGCCGCGGCGGCGGATGTCATCTTGCCATCCACCTCCTGGGGCGAGCATGAAGGTGTTTACACGGCGGCCGACCGTGGCTTCCAGCGCTTCTTTAAAGCGGTGGAACCGAAATGGGATCTGAAAACGGACTGGCAGATTATCAGTGAGATCGCCACCCGAATGGGCTACCCGATGCATTACAACAACACGCAGGAAATCTGGGACGAGTTGCGTCATCTCTGCCCGGAATTCTACGGCGCCACCTATGAGAAAATGGGTGAACTGGGCTACATCCAGTGGCCGTGTCGTGACACATCGGATGCCGATCAGGGGACGTCGTATCTGTTTAAAGAGAAGTTCGACACCGATACAGGACTGGCGAAGTTCTTCACCTGCGACTGGGTCGCGCCAATGGATAAACTCACCGATGAGTTCCCGATGGTGCTCTCCACCGTGCGTGAAGTGGGCCACTACTCTTGCCGTTCGATGACCGGCAACTGTGCGGCGCTGTCGGCACTGGCGGACGAACCTGGCTACGCGCAAATCAACACCGCCGATGCGGCACGCCTCGGTATTGAAGATGAAGCGCTGGTGTGGGTGAACTCGCGCAAAGGCCGAATTATCACCCGTGCGCAGGTCAGCGATCGTCCGAATAAAGGGGCGGTGTATATGACCTACCAGTGGTGGATTGGGGCCTGTAACGAGCTGGTGACGGAGAACCTGAGTCCGATTACCAAAACGCCAGAGTACAAGTACTGCGCGGTGAATATAGAACGTATTCCCGACCAGCATGCTGCCGAAGAGTATGTGATCGACGAATACAACAAACTGAAATCACGATTGCGTGAAAGCGCCATGGGTTAATATTAACCAGCAAAATAAAACGGGGTGTGATTATCGCACCCCGTTTTATTTTGCTGGAGAGTTCATTTACTCAGGATGTAAGTTCAGCATTGCTGAAATAACGGGCAGGATATTCTCTTCAAACGCAACTCTTTCCGGCTCCCGCCTGGCACTTAAAAAATCGTCGGAAATAGGAATGTCACCGCCACCGTGCTGGCTCTTGCACTTCAGGACATAGTGAAATGTCCGCATTTCTCCGACCCGGGAAATAGAGTAGATGTCATTAAAGCGGCTAATATCCCTTCCCGGTAATAACGGCAATTTTCGGGAGATGCGCCCAGTCGAGATATCAAAAATGAGGATCTCTGCATTTTTCCAGATATAGAACAGACCGTATACGGTGAGAACCCCACCCGCCAGCAGTGCGATACCGGCCACCACAAACACCAGTGCGCTGCCTACCTTCCAGGGACGATAAACCAACCGCCGGTCATTTAGCTCCATCAGGCATTCCTCTGATGGCTAATGCCAAGAAAGGTTTCCGTCTGTTCTATCATCGCCTGCGGGGCTTGCTGGCCGGGGCCGAACTGCCTGATCGGCATTTTCACGGTTTTCCCGTCCACATCGAAAACCACATTCAGAATGCTGTTACGCATCAGGCCAAAAAAGCGGAACTGACGAATCAACTCAAGCCCGGCGAAATTATCCAGTGACTGGTTGAAGGTCTGCTTACCGCTCCCGGCCTGGATATAGAAGATGCGTTTATCTAAATCAAAGACCATTTTGACGCGCAGGGCCGCGAGCATCACCCCGGCGATGGCAAATAAAACCAGTGCGACAATAATACCGCGCAGTGATGATTCATGTTTGAAATAAGCGTAAATCCCCAGTACCACAAACAGTATTGCCAAGCATATTTTCAGTTTTTTCTGATTTTTAACGATATAGCGATTGCCTTCATGCAGATAAAAGTCTGACATTCCCGAACTCTCCTTATTATCAGGGTAACGTTAAACGCGTGCTAATATTCACGACAGAAGTATTATGGCTGTAATTATTGAATCTGCTATAAAAAATCGCCCCGCAATTTTGGGGGGCGACATTCAGTATGCATATATATTATGGCACTGCGGGACGTTATTACGCCGCGACCAGTTCAATGCGGTTGCCGTCCGGGTCCGCAATCACCGCCTCGTAGAACCCATCCCCGGTCCATCTGGCCGGGCTGAGCAAACGCCCTTCTGCCTGCGCTTTTTGCACCATCGCATCCACCTCTCCGACACCGCCGACGGTAATGGCGATATGCGCCCAGCCGACAAATTCCGGGTTGGCGGGCGCGTCATCAAGCTCAGGTAAGGCCATCAGTTCGATGGCTGGCCCTTCGCGCAAAGAGATGAAGTGCGAGGCGAACCCAGGACGGTTTTTGCTGAGATAGCATTCGTTGCTCTGCCCACCAAATACGGCCTGCCAGAACGCGACCTGCGCCTCCAGGTTGCGTGTCCAGAGGGCGACGTGTGCAATTTTCATCTTTCATCTCCAAAGGGTTTTGACAAGACCGTAAAGAATGCTGGATCATGCTCATTATTGCTCGATGACATTTCAATAAAGAGGCTTCATGCTCGATTATGCAGCTTTCCCGCAACGGCGACAAGCGCGCATTCGCCAGCTTTTACAGGAAAACGGACGTGTTGTCTGTGCAGAACTGGCCAGCCAGATGCAGGTATCCGAACATACTATTCGCCATTATTTACAAGAAATTAGCAATGCAGGCCTGTGTAAAAAGGGTACAGCGGGGCGGTATTACAGCTGCCGGAAGTTTCCACAATCGCAAAGCGAAAAATAGTTCAGAAAAGGACAAGATCGCGCAGCAATGCGCAGCACTGGTGAAACCAGACACCTGCATTTTCATCGATTCGGGCACCACCAATCTGGCCGTCGCCAGAGCGCTGCCCGCAGATATCCGCATCACGGCGGTGACGAACTCGCCGGAGATTGCCGTCGAGTTGATGACCCGCCCGCAGATCGACGTAATCCTGCTGGGTGGGAGATCCATCAGGCCACGGGCGGATGCGTCGGCAGCGGTGCCATTGCGCAGATTCAGGAAATGCTGTTCGGGCAGGTGTTTATTGGCGGCTGCGCCATGGACGCGGACGTTGGTCTGACGGGATTTGATTTCGCTGACTGCGAGTTCAAAAAAGCGGTACTCAAACAGAGTAGCCAGACGGTAGTCGCCCTGACGGCGGATAAACTCCCCGGCGTGGCACGCTACGTTGTGGCGCGGCCCCAGGATCTTGACGTGATAATAGTAGAAGCGAATACCAGCGACGTACTACGTAGCGCGTTGCAGGCACAGCAGATCACGGTGATCACCGCCTGAAATGAGAAACACCGCCTCCCGAACGGAAGGCGGCGCGAGGTATGAAGATTACAGATCGGCCGTTTTATCGAACTTACCGAGCATCTCACGCTCGTAAGCCGCAGCTTTTTTACGGTCGAACTTGTGTTCCCACTTGGCGATAACCAGCACCGCCAGCGCGTTACCCACCACGTTCAGCGCGGTACGCGCCATATCGAGGATACGGTCAACACCGGCAATAAAGGCCAGACCTTCCAGCGGAATGCCCACGCTGCCCAACGTTGCCAGCAGCACCACGAATGACACCCCCGGCACCCCGGCGATCCCTTTCGAAGTCACCATCAGCGTCAGCACCAGGATGATCTCCTGACCCAGTGACAGGTCGATACCGTAAATCTGAGCAATAAAGATGGCCGCGATACTCTGATACAGCGTAGAGCCGTCAAGGTTAAAGGAGTAACCGGTCGGTACCACGAAGCTGGTGATTGACGCCGGTGCACCATAGGCTTCCATTTTCTCGATAATACGCGGCAGCACGCTCTCAGAGCTTGCCGTGGAGTACGCCAGAATCAGCTCATCTTTCAGAATACGAATCAGCGTCCAGATGCTGAGTTTGCACATCCGCGCCACCAGCCCCAAAACCACCAGCGCAAAGAACAGCACCGCAAAGTACACCAGCACTACCAGCTTCGCCAGCGGCCACAGGGAGGCAAAACCGAAGTTCGCGACCGTCACGGAGATCAGCGCAAATACACCCACCGGCGCATAACGCATCACCATGTGAGTGACTTTGAACATGGTTTCAGAGATAGAACGGAACACGGTCACCAACGGTTCACGGTGGGTTGCCGGCAGGGAAGAGAGCCCCAGACCAAACAGTACCGAGAAGAAAATAATTGGCAGCATTTCGCCTTTCGCCATCGATGCCACGATGTTGGTCGGCACCAGGGACAAAATCGTGTTCATTAAGCCATGCGCGTGGCTTTGCACTTCCGCCGTGGTGCTCTGATATTTCGAAATATCCACCGCCGCGAGTTGCGACATATCAATGCCCGCCCCCGGCTGGAAAACATTCGCCAGCGTAATACCCAGCACAATGGCAACCGTGGTGATCACTTCGAAATAAATAATGGTCTTGGCGCCAATACGACCCAATTGTTTCGCATCACCCACACCGGCAATACCCACCACCAGCGTGGAGATAACAATCGGCACAACAATCATTTTGATCAAATGAATAAAGATATCGCCTGCCGGAGACAGCAGGTTAGCGATAAGCCATTCGCGGCTGTCGCTGTGATAATGCAAGTAACTGCCCAGAAGAATACCCAGCACCAGGGCCAGCAAAATCTGCCAGGCCAGGCTGACTTTAAATGTTTTCATAATTGCAGAGATCCTCAATAAAGCGACCTTCCCGCCAGGGAACGATTCATACGGAAAGGGAATGGTTGGCGTCACACGCTCTTGCGGGGTTTTTTAACGCGCAGTATCAGTACCATTTGCGGGGTGCAACGCGCAACCCTTTACCAGAAGGGGGATTGACTGATTTTTTGCATAAAACCGCTTTTTTATGCCATTTATCATGCATAACTATTTGTTATGAAAAAGCTTTTTTTCATCTGTTTTTAGATAATTCAATCCAGCAATTATTTCTCTTCAAAGATTCATTTGTCCAATTTTCATACTGTTCAATCAATGCGTGATCTACAGCGCAAATAATAAACAAACCGGCCAAAGCCCCTACAATTAACGTTTATGTGACATATCATTAACATCTTACAAGGAGAGCAAAAGCCATGAGCCAAATCCACAAACACGATATTCCCGCAAATATTGCGGAACGTTGCCTGATCAATCCGGAGCAGTACGAAGCCAAATATCAGCAATCCGTTACCGACCCGGACACCTTCTGGGGTGAGCAAGGCAAGATCCTTGACTGGATTAAGCCCTACAAGAAGGTGAAAAACACCTCCTTCGCCCCGGGTAATGTATCTATCAAATGGTTTGAAGACGGCACGCTGAACCTTGCGGCCAACTGTCTTGACCGTCACCTTGCCGAGCGTAGCGACCAAACCGCCATCATCTGGGAAGGCGACGACGCCAGCCAGAGCAAAAAGATCACCTATCGCCAGTTGCATGGTGATGTCTGCCGTTTTGCCAACGTGCTGACAGATCTCGGCATTAAAAAAGGCGATGTGGTGGCTATCTATATGCCGATGGTGCCGGAAGCGGCGGTCGCCATGCTGGCCTGTGCCCGCATCGGCGCCGTGCATTCGGTAATTTTCGGCGGCTTCTCGCCGGAAGCCGTTGCCGGACGTATTGTCGATTCCAGCTCCCGTCTGGTGATCACCGCCGATGAAGGCGTGCGCGCCGGGCGCAGTATTCCGCTGAAAAAGAACGTCGATGACGCGCTGAAAAACCCGAACGTCAAAACCGTTGAGCACGTTGTGGTGCTTAAACGCACCGGCGGTAAGATCGACTGGCACGAAGGCCGCGACCTGTGGTGGGACGCCCTCACCGCGAACGCCAGCGCGGAGCACCAGCCGGTTGAAGTCAACGCCGAAGACCCGCTGTTTATCCTTTATACCTCCGGCTCTACCGGCAAACCGAAAGGCGTGCTGCACACCACCGGCGGCTATCTGGTTTACGCAGCCACCACCTTTAAATATGTCTTCGATTACCACGACGGCGACGTCTACTGGTGTACCGCCGATGTCGGCTGGGTCACCGGCCACAGCTACCTGCTGTATGGGCCGCTGGCCTGCGGCGCGATCACCCTGATGTTCGAAGGCGTGCCGAACTGGCCAACGCCTGCGCGCATGAGCCAGGTGGTGGACAAACACAAGGTCAATATTCTCTACACCGCGCCGACCGCTATCCGTGCGCTGATGGCAGAAGGCGACAAAGCGATTGACGGTACTGACCGTTCTTCGCTGCGCATTCTCGGTTCCGTGGGCGAGCCTATCAACCCGGAAGCCTGGGAGTGGTACTGGAAGAAAATCGGCAAAGAAAAATGTCCGGTGATGGACACCTGGTGGCAGACCGAAACCGGGGGCTTTATGATCACCCCGCTGCCAGGTGCGACCCAGCTCAAAGCCGGTTCCGCGACCCGTCCGTTCTTCGGCGTGCAGCCTGCGCTGGTGGATAACGAAGGCAATCCGCAGGAAGGGGCCACCGAGGGCAATCTGGTGATCACCGATTCCTGGCCGGGCCAGGCGCGTACGCTGTTTGGCGACCACGAGCGTTTCGAGCAGACCTACTTCTCCACCTTTAAGAACATGTACTTTAGTGGCGACGGCGCACGCCGCGACGAAGACGGTTACTACTGGATAACCGGTCGCGTGGACGACGTGCTGAACGTTTCCGGCCACCGTCTGGGGACCGCGGAAATTGAATCGGCGCTGGTGTCTCATCCGAAAATCGCCGAAGCCGCGGTGGTGGGCATTCCGCACAATATTAAAGGCCAGGCTATCTACGCTTACGTCACCCTGAACCATGGCGAAGAGCCGACCCCGGCGCTCTATACCGAGGTGCGTAACTGGGTGCGTAAAGAGATTGGCCCGCTGGCAACGCCGGATGTGCTGCACTGGACCGACTCCCTGCCCAAAACCCGCTCCGGCAAAATCATGCGCCGTATTCTGCGCAAAATTGCCGCCGGGGATACCAGTAATCTCGGCGATACCTCGACCCTCGCTGATCCGGGCGTGGTGGAAAAACTGCTCGAAGAGAAGCAGGCCATCACCATGCCTTCGTAACAACGACCCTCACCCTGCCCCTCTCCCTAAAAGGGAGAGGGAATAAAAAAACCCTCCCCAAAGGATTTCGCGTTACAGGAAGGCGGCAAGCGCGCACATACCCAGGAGCATAGATAACTTTGTGACTGGGGTGGGCAAGTGCAGCCAACGAACCTGTGGCGTGAAAGACGAAGGGGATACCTCTGGAGAGTTCTGTGATGAATGACACCATTTATCAACGGATAGAAAACAATGCGCATTACAGGGAGCTCGTCGAAAAGCGGCAACGGTTTGCCTTCATTCTTTCCATCATCATGCTGATTATCTATGTCGGCTTTATCTTGCTGATCGCGTTTGCGCCGGGCTGGCTTGGCACGCCGGTTTCCGAGGGCAGCAGCGTCACGCGCGGTATTCCGATCGGCATTGGCGTGATTGTGATTTCGTTTTTGCTGACCGGCGTGTACGTCTGGCGGGCAAACGGTGAGTTTGATCGTCTGACAAAAACCGTTCTGCAAGAGGTAAAAGCATCATGAAGCGTGTTCTGACGGCGCTCGCCGCCACACTGCCTTTTACGGCCAACGCCGCCGATGCCATTACCGGCGCGGTTCAACGCCAGCCAACCAACTGGCAGGCGATCATCATGTTCCTGATTTTCGTGGCGCTGACGCTCTACATCACTTACTGGGCGTCAAAACGCGTCCGTTCGCGCAGCGACTACTACACGGCGGGCGGCAACATTACCGGCTTCTAGAACGGGCTGGCGATTGCCGGTGACTTTATGTCCGCCGCATCGTTCCTTGGGATCTCCGCGCTGGTTTTCACCTCCGGCTACGATGGCCTGATTTACTCTCTGGGCTTCCTCGTCGGCTGGCCGATTATTCTGTTCCTGATTGCTGAACGCCTGCGTAATCTCGGGCGCTTTACCTTTGCCGATGTGGCCTCGTATCGCCTTAAACAAGGGCCGATTCGTACCCTCTCCGCCTGCGGTTCGCTGGTGGTGGTCGCCCTGTATCTCATCGCGCAGATGGTGGGTGCCGGTAAACTTATCCAGTTACTGTTTGGCCTCAACTACCACGTCGCGGTGGTGCTGGTCGGCGTCCTGATGGTGATGTACGTCCTGTTCGGCGGCATGCTCGCCACCACCTGGGTGCAGATCATCAAGGCCGTGCTGCTGCTGTTCGGCGCAAGCTTTATGGCCTTTATGGTGATGAAGCACGTTGGCTTTAGCTTCAATAACCTGTTTAGTGAAGCGATGGCGGTCCACCCGAAAGGCGAAGCCATTATGCGGCCTGGCGGACTGGTGAAAGATCCGATCTCCGCGCTGTCGCTGGGTCTGGGGCTGATGTTTGGTACCGCTGGCTTGCCGCATATTCTGATGCGCTTCTTCACGGTGTCCGATGCGCGTGAAGCCCGTAAGAGCGTCTTTTATGCCACCGGTTTTATGGGTTACTTCTACATTCTGACCTTTATCATCGGCTTCGGCGCCATCATGCTGGTTGGGGCAAACCCGGCCTTTAAAGATGCGGCAGGCGCACTGATTGGCGGCAATAACATGGCGGCAGTGCATCTGGCCGATGCGGTCGGCGGCAACCTGTTCCTTGGTTTTATCTCCGCCGTGGCCTTCGCCACTATTCTGGCGGTGGTTGCCGGGTTAACGCTGGCGGGTGCATCGGCGGTCTCTCATGACCTCTATGCCAACGTTATCCGCAAAGACGCGACTGAACGTCAGGAGCTGAAAGTCTCGAAAATCACCGTTCTGGTGCTGGGCGTGGTAGCTATCCTGCTAGGTATTCTGTTTGAAAATCAGAACATTGCCTTTATGGTCGGCCTGGCGTTTTCCATCGCAGCGAGCTGTAACTTCCCCATCATTTTGCTCTCCATGTACTGGTCAAAACTGACCACCCGTGGCGCGATGATTGGCGGCTGGCTGGGCCTGCTGACGGCGGTGATTCTGATGATTCTCGGCCCGACCATTTGGGTACAGATCCTCGGCCACGAGAAAGCCATTTTCCCATATGAGTACCCGGCACTGTTCTCTATCGCCGTGGCCTTTATCGGTATCTGGATTTTCTCGATTACCGACAATACGGCAGAAGGCAATCGCGAACGCGAGCAGTTCCGCGCGCAGTTTATCCGTTCACAAACGGGTGTCGGCATCGCGCAGGGCCGCGCGCACTAAGTCCCCTTGCCCCGGCCAACGATGGTCGGGGCAACCTCACAGTTTTTCCCGCCTCTGGTGACAGACATCACCTTTCTCAGCGCATAAAAGCCGATCCTCATCACAATCATTCATACTGTTTTGCAATCAACATCACGCTTTTGCGCGTTCTGCCGTTTTCCGGCATTCAGGTCATCAATGCGAGCACGACAGCCCACTTACGCCCTTTATGCTTATTTCACAGTGACGCATCAAGACTGTCGGCAAAGGTCGCCAGACGCTCCGGGCTGAGCAGCAGCGGCAAAAAGAGCGGGCTGCCGGGCGGCGGATTGTTCACCCAGGCGGCGATGGTTTCGGCATAGTGCAGCAGGGACTGTTGATGCCGTTCGAGCGCCCTGGCAGGCAGCGCATCGTCGCCGTAATGGTCGCGCCACAGCACATCAGTGACAACCTCGGTGACCCGGCTGAACATCTGGCTATAGATATCCGCATTGCGCCAGGCGGCCAGCAGCGTCTCCATGGAATCATCCGGGCAGGTGATTCGCGGTAGCAGCTCACGCAGGGTTTGTACCGCGCTGGACGCCAGGAAGCAGGCGTTTTGTTTTTCCAGCGTAATGAGCTGGCGCTGCTCAACGCCGAGATCGCGATCGTCTGGTGGCATCAGCGGCTGATACGCCTGTAGCCAGTTGGCGCTGCGCGTATCCATATGCAGCAGCTGTTGCGCCTGCGCCAGGCTTTCCGGGATCTGGCTTTGGTAATGCAGGCGTCGCCCCAGCAGATTGGGGGTTTTACACAGCCAGTCGTAGCTGGAATGGAATAACGCGGCAAGGCGGGTTTTATCCTGCGGCTGGCGAAAGCGCAGCCCGTGCTGCTCGGCCCAGTCGTCAAAAACGTGGCCGTGCGTCTGGTTGGCCGCCGCCAGCCCCATCAGGTTGATGGTATTGACCGAATCCATCACCCGGCTGTCCGGCAGCCACTGCCAGCTCACCCGGCAGGTAATGGCTTCGACGGTGTTATCCGTCGCGCCGATGGCCCAGCTCAGCCGCCCGCTGATTTCGTCGGCGAGCCAGCACGGCAGCGCCGTCCAGCCGTAACCGATGCCGAAGAGATCGTATTCGATCCACTTTTTATGATCCGGCAGAGTGACGATATGCGGGTGATTGGCAAAACCGGGGTGGTAGTCGAGCTCCGTGGCTTTGATTGAGGCGCGAACATCATGGGGCAGCGTCGCCAGAACACCCGACAGCTGCTGGCGGGGCCAGGAGTCATCGATAAAATCGCGCAGGATCAGTTTCTTTCCGGCGCCGCGTAGCTGTCGCCAGACCTGACGCAGGCTTTTTTGCCACTCTGCCGTCTGGAATGACGGGGTCGTCAGACTAAGAATAACGCCGCTCAGGTGGGGCAATTCGGTTAATAACGGCGTCAGCGTTGTGGAATAAAAGTGGTTCCAGAAATCCGGCGTGCTTTTTTCATCGAAGGCAAATTCCGGGAATTTACGCTTAATAATATCGTCAGCGGGCGCGGCCTCTCCCTGCAACCAAAAAGACAAATTATTCGCCGCCAGATACTGGTTCACCCGTTTTAAATAGTGCAACGCGTAGTGCTGTTGATGAATGAGGTTTTCCACATTCAACTTCTGACTTAATGGCGAGGGCGTTGCCAGCAGCGAAAATAACTCCTGCTGATGAAGAATGATGCCGGTAAAGCCGTGTTGCTTCGCGCTTTCAACGCCTTGCATCAACCACGGCCAGTGCCAGATAAACGTGCTGTTGAGTTCCATTAATTGATGGGCAATACGTTTCATTACTTCATCCAGGTCATTTGCTCTCATAGATAATAATTGAGGATAGTATGAAAAAATATGCGCTGGTCGGCACAGGTGGGCGCGCCGGATTATATATTTCCGCCATCGGCGGTCAGTGGAAAGACAATGCGCAACTGGTGGCGTTTTGCGATACCAACCAGACGCGAATGCATTACGCCAATAAGTTATTAAAAAATGAAGGTGCAGCCCCGGTATCCACCTGGAAAGCCGCGCAGTTCGAAGAGATGATCCGCGAGACGCGCCCTGACATTATTATCGTCACCACCATGGACAGGACCCATGACGACTATATTGTGCGAGCGCTGAAAGCAGGCTGCGATGTGATCACCGAAAAGCCGATGACTATCGATGAAAAACGGGCGCTGCGCATTCTCGATGCCATTGAAGAGACCGGGCACACCGTGCGCGTGGCCTTTAATTACCGCTATGCGCCGCACCACAGCAAGGTGCGCGAGCTGCTGATGAACAACGCCATTGGCGAGGTTTACTCGGTCCATTTCGAATGGCTGCTCAACACCGAGCACGGCGCGGATTATTTCCGCCGCTGGCACCGGGAAAAACGCAACAGCGGCGGCCTGCTGGTGCATAAATCGACCACCACTTCGACTTGATGAATTTCTGGCTCAACAGTTATCCGGAGCGCGTCTACGCCGAAGGCAGCCTGCGTTTTTACGGCAAAGAGAACGCAGAAAAACGCGGCGTGACCCAGTTTTACCCGCGCGCCCACGGCTATGCGGCGGCCAAAGAGGACCCGTTTGCCCTGCATATGGCCGACAATCCGCAGCTTAAGGCCATCTATCTGGACGCGGAGCATGAAGATAACTACTGGCGGGATCAGAGCGTGTTCAGCGACGGCATCACCATCGAAGATACCCTCTCGGTGCTGGTGAAATACCAGAACCAGTGCCAGCTCAGCTCAGCTATTCGCTGAATACCTATTTGCCCTGGTAAGGACTGAATGTGGTGTTTAACGGCAGTGAAGGCCGACTGGAGATGAAAATCGTCGAGAAATCCTATGTGAACGCCGGGGGCGAGCGGGCGAACGAGGGGAGCCTGGAATCCTGCAATATCAACGTCTTTCCGATGTTTGCCGCCCCCTGGGAGGCCAACTTTACCCTCGGCGAAGGCGGCCACGGCGGCGGCGATAACGCGATGCTGGCGGACCTGTTCGGCACACCTGCCAACGATCCGCTCAAGCGTGCCGCCGATCACCGCGCCGGAGCGATGTCGATCCTGACGGGCATCGCGGGCAATATTTCCATGCAGCAGCAGCGCCCGGTCAATTTCCGTGAATTTGAACTGGTGTCGCGGCTGAAAAAACAGAGCTAAAACATTACTACCGCCACCAGCGGGGCGGCTAATACCATCACCACGCCGGAGAGCATCATCACCAGGCTGGCCACCACGCCCTCCTGCGGGCCAAGCTCGTAGGAGCGCGCCGTCCCCGCGCCGTGGGATGCTGCGCCAAAGCCAGCGCCTTTTGCCATCCCTTCGCGAATGGAGAGGCGCAAAAAGAGCACATCCCCCACCGCCATGCCAAAGACCCCGGTAATCACCACAAACAACGCCACCAGATCCGGCTGCCCGCCCAGCGGTTCTGCCGCAGCCAGCGCAAAGGGCGTCGTCACCGACCGCACCGCCAGGCTGCGTTGGATTTCATCTGGCAGGGTAAATAAACGCGCCAGCCAGACGGAGCTGGTTACCGCGACCAGCGTTGCGGTGATCACGCCAGCGGAAAGGGACATCCAGTGGCGGCGGATCACGGCGAGGTTGTCGTACACCGGCACGGCAAAAGCGATGGTCGCCGGGCCTAACAGCCACAGCAGCCAGTGGGATTCACCGATGTAGCGCTGCCAGGAGATATGCCCGAAGACCAGGATCAGCACCAGCAATATCGGGGTGAACACCAGTGGCATCAGCGGGAGTTTATGAAACCGGCGATACAGGCGCTTATTGAGAAAATAGATGACCAGCGTCATGACCAGGCAGAGCATGCTCAGGGCGAAATCACTCATGTTTGAGCCTGCTGAGTTCAAAGCGATACACCTTATCCACCACCCAGGCCGTGACCCCCAGCACCCGCAGCGTGCTCAGAGCGATGACGGCAAAAATACGCCAGCCTTCCACCATCAGAAGCTGCGTGTAGTTCACCACCGCCACAACGGCAGGCACAAAGAACAGCAGCATTTCGGCCAGCAGCCAGCGCGCACCTGCCTGCACCCAGTTAAGCGGAACCACCCGGCATAAAATCAGCACCAGCATCATGAGCATGCCAACCAGGTTGGCGGGAAGGGGAAGATGCAGCCACTGCACCAGATATTGCGCCACGATAAACAGCCCGGCATAGAGGACAACCTGAACCGGAACCTGCAGTCGACGCACAATGGCAGGCGTAATACGACCTAACGTCAATACCACACTTAATTCTCGCGAAAATGAGACAGAGAGCACAGTATAGGGAGCCACTGCTGCGTACTGAAATGAATTAAACTCATCGCATGCATAGTTTAAAGGAATAATTATGGACATCAGAACGCTGCGTTATTTTGTGGAAGTGGTGCGCCAGCAAAGTTTCACTCGCGCAGCGGAGCGGTTGTTCGTTACCCAGCCGACGATCAGTAAGATGCTGAAAAACCTGGAAGATGAGCTGAACTGTACGCTGCTCATTCGCGACGGGCGCAAATTACTCCTCACCGATACCGGGCGCGTGGTATTCGAGCGTGGGCTGGCTATCCTCGCCGAGTTTCGCCAGCTCGAGGCAGAGCTTGGCGATATCAATCACTTAAATAAAGGACTGCTGCGCCTGGGGATCCCCCCGATGGTCGGCATGCTGATGGCCGGTCCGATCGGTCTGTTTCGTCAGCGCTACCCCGGTGTTGAGCTGAAAATCTCCGAGTTTGGCGGCCTGACGGTCCAACAGGCGGTCACCAACGGTGAATTGGATCTGGCGATGACCGCCCTGCCCGTCGAGGAGGACAGCGGCCTGTCCACCCTGCCGCTGTTCAGCCACCCGCTGTGCGTGCTGATGCCGCGCTCCGGCGACTGGCTCAGCGTTCAATCCATCACGCCAGAACAGCTGGCCGGGCATCCGCTGCTTATCTACAACGAAGATTTCGCCCTTAGCCGCCAGTTGATGCAGCTCTTTAACGAACATGGCGTGAAGCCGCGTATCGCCGTGCGTAGCGGACAGTGGGATTTCCTGGCTGCGATGGTGCAGGCCGGCGTGGGGATCGCAATTTTGCCGGAGCCTATTTGCCAACGGCTGGATAAACAGACGCTGCGCTGGGTTCCGCTGGAGAGCGATTTACGCTGGCATCTGGGTATGATCTGGCGCGAAGGGAGCTATTTGTCCCGCAGCGCGCAGGCCTGGCTACAGTGTTGTGAAGGGTTCTGGGTAAATACGAATTTTGCGGATTTGCCGCTGAGCGAAGGGAAGATATAGCCCGAGCGGGGGAATGTCCCGGATACGGCGTAAACGCCTTATCCGGGCTACGCATGGTGTAGCCCTGGTAAGCGCAGCGCCACCGGGGGAATGTCCCGGATGCGGCGTAAACGCCTTACCAGGGCTGCAAAATCGATGAGGCGTTGACGGCTGACCGGGGCCGCCCGCAGGGCAGCGGGCGGAGGGGATAGCCTACAAGGACGTAGGCTGGTCCCCGACCCGAAAGTCAGACGGCATAAGACGAGTGGACCGCGAAGCGGCGATTTTCCTGGCCGGGAGCCCGGGTCGCCAGGGTGGTGGCGATGAGCCACCCTGGCACGTTCACGGGTTCTGTCGCGATAGAAAAGCAAAGAACATAAGGTGAACGGAATGACCACCAAAGCCGCATTTTCCCTCTCACCAAGGCCCTCTCCCTCAGGGAGAGGGAACTGACCGTGCTCACATTTTTTGTGGGGATCCCTCACCCTATGGAGAGAAGGAATGGGTGAGGGGAAAACCTACTTATTCTCTATCAGCAGTGCTTCCAGCAAATCGAGATCGTGCAGCATCTTTTGCAGCGTCTCATTGCTGATTTGCCGCGTTGCGCGCAGGTGGTAAAGCTCCGCGCGTTCCGCACGCAGGGCCGCCAGGCGGAAACGGCGTTCAAGGTTCTCTTCCAGCAGCGAGCTTTCCGCGTTGTTACGCCCATCCGCTCGACGACGCAGATTACCAATCACCCTGGAACTCACTTCGGTAAGCAGCTGGTTATCAATGTTCTCTTCCGCATCGGCCGCCATACGCTCTTCCATTTTCTGAATCGCGACAATCGCCACTTCGGCAATGGTCGCCCGCGCCAGACGCTCCTCATTGTGCTGCTGGGAGTGGTCACGCACTTCAATATGCTGCAGCAGAGACGGTAACGCTACGACGCCAACAAACAGCGAGAACAGAATCACCCCGGCGGCGAGGAACACCAGCTCATAACGCGCCGGGAAACCGACACCATCGGGTAAAAACAGCGGGATAGACAGCACACCGGCCAGGGTAATCGCACCGCGCACACCCGCGAAGGTGGCAATCAGCAGCTCACGCGTACTCCAGGAACCGAACTCCATCGGCTTCTTGTGCAAAAAGCGCTGACTGAAATTTTTCATCGTCCACAGCCAGCCAAAACGCACCAGCATCAGCGCACAGTAAATCAGCACGATGTCGGTAAACAGCATCCAGGTTTCCACGTTCGGATCGGCTTCTGCCGCCACCAGCGAAGACTCCAGGATGCCTGGCAGTTGCAGACCTAACAGCAGGAACACCATGCCGTTAAAGACAAACTCCAGCATCGCCCAGGTGCTGTTGGCACGCAGACGCATGGCGAGCGGCGCAGTACGCATCACGCCAGAACGGGTGATAGTCATACCGGCGGCAACCGCCGCGAGGATACCGGAAAAGCCAATGTGTTCCGCAATCAGGTAAGAGGCGAACGGTAGCAGGAAAAGCAGCACGATCTGCGTGGCCGGTTCATCACCGCCCCAGCGGCTCAGAAAGCGCAGTGAACGACCGTACAGCCAGCTCACCACGAACCCGGCGAGAATACCGCCAATCGCCACCTTAAAGAATTCAACCGTCGCACCGCCGATGGTAAAGACCATCGTGCCCATCGCCACGGCAACCGCGAATTTCAGCGAGACCAGGCCGGATGCGTCATTCATCAACGCTTCACCCTGCAAAATCCCCATGATTTTTTTCGGAATACGCCCTTCCCCAACGATGCCAGAAAGCGCCACCGCATCGGTAGGCGACAGCACGGCCGCGAGGGCAAAAGCCGGAACCAGAGGAATGCCCGGCACCAGCCAGTAAATCAAAAAACCTATCCCAACGACGGTGACCACCACCAGCGCCAGCGCCAGGCCAAAGATCTCCCGACCATGCTCAAGGAACTCACGAGTGGGCGTTTTCCAGCCATCAGCGAACAGTAACGGCGGAATAAACAGAACGAGGAATAACTCCGGATCAAACTCCACATGCAGCCCAAACGTGGGGATTGCCAGCAGCGCACCGATGGCGATTTGCATAAGCGGGAGTGGGATTTGAAATGGCATTACACGTGTGACAACGCCCGAAAGCGAAACCACTAAGGTCATGATGAAGATGGTAAAAAAGATTTCCATGCGTTCCCTGTTTGCGATGTTCTTATTAAAGCGTCTTGCCTTGAGGATAGAACATTCAGCTTAACGTAAAGGAAACAGGATGTGCGTAAAAAATGAAAACGGGCGGCCTGAGCCACCCGTTTTGCAAAATACGTGGGGAAATTAGATTGCCCAGCCGCCTGCGTAGAAGATAACCAGCGCCAGGGCGATAACCACGGTGCCGATATTCAGTTTGCGGAAATCACCTGAAACCACGCGGCCAATCACCAGAGAGGCGAAGCCAATCATGATGCCGGTAACGATGTTACAGGTCAGCACGATGAATACCGCGGTGATCAGGCCAGACATCGCGTCAACGAAGTCAGCAAAGTCGATTTTCGCTACGTTGCTCAGCATCAGCAGGCCTACGTACATCAGCGCTGGCGCGGTCGCGTACGCCGGAACCAGGTAGGAGAGCGGAGAGAGGAACAGAATCAGCAGGAACAGCACGCCAACGGTGATGGCTGTCAGGCCGGTTTTACCGCCCGCCGCCGTACCCGCTGCAGACTCGATGTACACCGCAGCAGGCGCTGCGCCCACCAGACCGGAGAACACGCTGCTCAGGGAATCGGTGGTCAGCGCTTTGCCGCCATCGATGATTTGGCCATCTTTATCCAGCAGGTTCGCCTGACCGGCTACCGCACGGATAGTCCCGGTGGCATCGAACACCGCGGTCATCACCAGCGCCAGTACGCTTGGCAGAACAACCGGGTTCAGCGCGCCCACGATATCCAGGCTACCGATCAGAGAGTTGCCTTTGTCATCGCTCAGCGACGGCATAGCGAAGATGCCGGAGAAGTGTACGGCCGGATCAAAAATCAGGCCCACTATCGACACACCGATGATGGTCAGCAGGATGCCACCCGGCACTTTCAACTTTTCCAGGCCGATAATGACCGCAAGGCCAATCAGCGACATGATCACCGGGAAGCTGGCGAAGTGACCCAGCGCAACCGGCAGGCCGTCCAGCGGATTCTTGACAACCAGGCCCACGCCGTTCGCCGCGATCAGCAGCAGGAACAGGCCGATACCGATACCGGTGCCGTGCGCAACGCCCTGCGGCAGGTTGCGCAGGATCCAACTACGGATGCCCGTAGCAGAAATGACGGTGAACAACACACCCATCAGGAACACAGCGCCCAGGGCGACCGGAACGCTGATGTGCTGGCCCAGCACCAGACTGAACGCGGTGAACGCGGTCAGGGAGATGGCGCAACCGATAGCCAGCGGCAGGTTTGCCCACAGGCCCATCACGATCGAACCTACACCAGCAACCAGACAGGTAGCAACGAACACCGCAGCTGGCGGGAAGCCCGCTTTACCGAGCATGCCAGGCACGACGATAACGGAATAGACCATTGCCAGAAACGTGGTTAAACCAGCAACCACTTCCTGACGGACAGTACTGCCGCGAGCAGAAATTTTAAATAAGGCGTCAAGCGAACCGCCGGTACGCGCTGAAGGCGTAGACATAGGAAACATCCCCTGAGAGTTTTTATCTTTCGTTGATATGCGTGGCGGACAGTGTCCACTGCCTGTTAATCGTCGTCTCCCTGAGCTGCGTTGTGACGAAGGGGTGTCACAAAAAGCAAACGATTAACTCCGCGCATACAAAACGGTTGGTCAAAAAAGGCAAACGATTATCCAGCGTTTAGATACCGCTTTTCAACTGAACTTTGCCGCTTTTTGCTAATTTTCACTTATGACGACGAAGAAATAACCGACTGATGCGCAAACGTTATCGTCCCTGCGCAACTTTGCAACATTTCACGATCATTATTACGCACCAGGAAGATCAAAAGGACCACCCTGCTCGATCGCCCGCTGCCAGGCCGGACGTGTTTCCACTCTCTTTTTCCAGGACTGCGTATGCGGAAGATCAGCAATACCACCCCGGGAAAGCAGCGCGAAAATTGGGAAGCTCATCTGAATGTCGGCCATGCTGGGCTGCTCTCCGGCAAACCAGGGCTGTTTAGCCAGATGCGACTCAATATAGCGCGCGTGGGTTTCAATCTGTTTGTTCAGCCAGCTCTTCTGGATGCCCTGACCGAGCACTTTGCCCACCGTCCGAATACCGAAGGGGACCGGTGGCTTGCCGAGGCTGCTAAAGACCAACTTCATCAGCAGTAAAGGCATCAGCGATCCTTCTGCGTAGTGCAGCCAAAAGCGATACTGCTGGCGCGGCTCTAAATCCAGAGGCTTGAGCTGCGCGCTGGTATCGTAGGTCTCCTGCAAGTATTCCAGGATGGCTCCGGATTCGGCGATGATCAGGCCATCATCCTCAAGCACCGGCGATTTGCCCAGCGGGTGCACTTTTTTAAGCGACGCCGGGGCAAGCATGGTTTTTTCACGTTGATAATGAATGATTTGATACGGCAGACCGAGTTCCTCCAGCGCCCACAGGATGCGCTGAGAACGGGACTGATTAAGATGGTGGACCTTGAGCATGGCGGGCTCCCGCAGAGTTATTCGAATTAACTATAGAGAAGCCTGCCCTTTGGATGAAAAATTTCCTAAAAAAATCTGTCATCATGTGGCGAAATTTTCACCATTGCCTAGACTAAAAGTGTCAGCACAATCCGGAACCTCCAACATACTGAGGGGTGCTGATGTCGGGGGAAACCCTCCCATAACAGAATGGGATAGAGAGAAAGACAAAGACCGGACCGACTAAAGCGCCCCAGTTGGGCGCTTTAGTTTTTTGTATTGCTTAGATAGTCGCCCCGGTAAGCTTCAGCACCACCGGGGAAATGTCGGATGCGTTGCGCTTATCCGACCTACAAATACAGACCCGTAGCCCCGGTAAGCGTCAGCGCCACCGGGGGAATGTCGGATGCGCTGCGCTTATCCGACCTACGAAACAGGCCCGTAGCCCCGGTAAGCGTCAGCGCCACCGGGGGATAAGACATCACTGCGGCTAATCCTCTTCCAGCAGTCGTGCCCCGGTTCCCTGCGCGCCTAACTGATCCCCAGGGTTTCGCAACGGACAATCACTACGCGACAGACAGCCGCAGCCGATACAACCGTCCAGCTCATCGCGCAGCGCCACCAACGTGTGAATACGTCTGTCCAGTTCCTCACGCCACTGGGACGAAAGGTGCTTCCACTCCTTCTTACTCAGCGTGTGCCCTTCCGGTAACACACCAAAGGCATCGCCGATGGTCGCCAGAGGAATACCGATGCGCTGGGCAATTTTAATGATCGCCACATAGCGCAGCACATCACGCGCATAGCGCCGTTGATTACCGCCATTGCGGGTGCTTTTAATAAGCCCTTTGCTCTCATAAAAATGCAGCGCGGAAACGGCCACCCCGCTGCGCTTCGCCACTTCGCCGGGGGTGAGCAGCGCTTTGATACGCGGTGTTTTCTTTTCCATAAAACCTCTTTACCTCAAGTTAACTTGAGGAATTATACTCCCCCGCAGACAAAACGACGAATCGAGAAAGAGGCAGCTCTATGTCCCATCAGCAAATTATTCAGACCCTTACGGAATGGATTGATGAACATATCGACCAACCGTTGAACATTGATGTGGTCGCCAGAAAGTCAGGATATTCAAAGTGGTATCTGCAGAGAATGTTTCGTACCGTGATGCATCAAACGCTAGGCGATTACATTCGTCAGCGCCGTCTGCTGCTGGCTGCGGAAGCGCTGCGTACTACGCGGCGTCCCATTTTTGATATCGCGATGGATTTGGGCTACGTTTCGCAACAAACGTTTTCACGCGTGTTTCGTCGGGAGTTCGATCGGACCCCCAGCGACTATCGTCACCATGCGTAACTGTCGCCGGGAAGATTACTTTAGTGAAGGTGGCTGCGCGACCCAGGCTTTAAATTCCTGCGGTGGCAGTGCCTTCGCAAAATGCCATCCCTGACAGTACTGCACGCCACGCTTAAGTAACCAGGTTACCTGCTCCGCCGTCTCTACCCCTTCCGCGATAATTTTCAGGCGCAGACTGTGTGCCATCTCAATGATGTGCTCGGCGATCAGGTGGCTGGTGCTGTTGGTCGTCAGCGTATCGATAAAGGATTTATCGATCTTTAAGATGTCGACGTTGAGTGAGTACAGGTTGTGCAAGTTCGAGTAACCGGTGCCAAAATCGTCGATCGCCACCTCATAACCTGCCTGGCGAAATGCCTGAATAACCGGCGTGGTTTTGGGCACATCAATAAATCCGCGTTCGGTTACTTCGATTTTAATTTGCTCTGCGCGAACCGAGTGTTCCTTGGTTTTATTGGAAATGAGCGCAATCAGGCGAGAAGAATGGAAATCCGCTGCTGACAAATTGATCGAAATATAAAGATGTGGCCATGCCGCTAAGAATTCGCCTAGATCACTGAAGACTTCATCAACGACATAATCGGTAACGCGTTCAATCATCCCTTCTTTTTCTGCCAGCGGAATGAATTCCGCCGGGCTCATTACCGGTCCGTTAAAACCCGGCCAGCGCAATAATGCTTCTGCGCCTACGCATTGGCCGTTTTTGATATCAATAATGGGCTGGTAATGAAGTTGAAGCTGATGTTTGGTTAACGCTCTGTGGAACATTCGACGCGGAGAGTTAAACTCCTGCCGTGTTCGCGACCACATCAATAAAATAATAATGCTACAGATCATGCCTAGCGGCAGCGTTAACGTCGCCTGATGATAAAGGTACTGAAAATA
Source organism: Phytobacter sp. V69 (assembly GCF_965644215.1). Classification (NCBI taxonomy): domain Bacteria; kingdom Pseudomonadati; phylum Pseudomonadota; class Gammaproteobacteria; order Enterobacterales; family Enterobacteriaceae; genus Phytobacter; species Phytobacter sp. V69. The sequence goes on along the minus strand of NZ_CBFFRL010000009.1, from coordinate 3,672 downwards.
ACTGTCGCTGGAGGTGGAAACAATGATCGCAATCGGGCGTTTATCAGAATGGGCTATGGTGTAAAAACGGTTACCTTGTTGAAAGGTAAGATCATTTTTACGAACAAGTTTGTCCAGCGTCTGTAAGTCGGCCTGCTCGCTGACGGAAAAAAAGAGGTCGGTGACCGTGTCGTATATACCGTATGCCAGCGTGCTGTCGTCCGACATAACTTCGCTGTAGGAAAGCGGATTTACCACCGCAACATAATTTCCCTGCTGCATATAGACCATTTTATATCCAGGATAAAACGGTGTATCGCGGTAGTAATAAATAGAAACAGCAGGTTTACGTTTATACTCGGCAGGCGAAATAGCATACGATTGCGCAGGGGTAAGAGCCGAAGAGCATAAAAACTGCTCGCCACGCGCGTATATTAAATCGGCGACATACAGGCTACCGCGAATGATATTGAGCATGTAATCGCGATGCTCAGGGGAACAAACTTGTCCGTGATATTTTTCGGCGGCGCTTCGGGCCTGGTCCACTTGCCCGATAACGAGTTCAGTTTTATCTAATGCCAGCTGCGCAAAAGAACGCAGATGATTACCTGTTTCTTTTACTGCACGGATGTGAGCAAACCATAGCGACAGCATCACCGGTAGGAGCACTACCATGATGATCCCGACGAGTCTCAGCACCTTACGATGCGCGCTATGATTCATTTCCGCCTATATCCCTGCATTTAGTGTGCCTGTAATGAAGGCAGGATGCTTTGATAAACAGGTGATTACGTTGCATGAATCATACGACATTAGCAACTTACTTTTTTCATTAAAAACCTAATATTTGGTTATGACGATAATATTTGCCCGTAAGGCAAACTAAAAGTATGCGTTGTGTTTATATTAAGGAAAATATTTATCCAGTCGCTTGGCAAGGTTTTTAGTTTACGCAACAGACAATAGTTGGTTAAGTCAAACTCCCCACAGGATAAAAAAAAGACAGGCCAATCGGGTATTTTTTCATCTATTGCGCAACCTCCCGGAAGGGGGCTGGGAATAATTATAGAAATGCTTCTGAGATCACAGTCCGGCTACGTCCGGTGCGCTTCGCATCGTACAGCGCATTGTCCGCAAGCGTAAGCAAAACTGAAGTATCGGACACGCCTCCGGTCACAAACACGACACCCGCACTGAAGGATAAGGCTATCTTTTCACCGCCATTAAAGAGAGGTTTATCGGTAAGCGCTGAGCGAATTTTTTGACTAAAACGCAGCGCTGCCTGGCCGTCAGTTTGCGGTAGCAAAATCAGAAATTCCTCACCCCCCAAACGACCCAGTGAGTACTCCGGAATGCTGAGCTCACGAATTTTCTCACAAAAATGGAGCAACGCGGCATCTCCCGTCAGGTGTCCCCAGCGATCGTTGATGCTTTTAAAGTGGTCCAGGTCAAGCATCAGGATACTGAAATGGCTGCCGGGATCGCCCGGTTCACAGGCAATCATGGCCTCTTTGAACTGCCGTAGAATAGAGAAACGGTTAAAGCATCCCGTCAGATCATCGGTCGTGGCTTTCACCGCCAGCTGCTGCTCGGCCTTCTTACGTTCGGTGATATCCAGCCCAATGCTCAGGATGGTTTTATCCGGGAGCAAAATATTTGACCACAATACGGTCAAAACTTCGCCTGTGCGCCTGACCGGGTGCCATTCGTACATATCCACGGCTGGTGACGCGCTGACGGAGGCCCTAATCTGGTGGCGAACATCGTCATCCGGGAAAACAACGCTAATGGATCAGGTTGACAGTTTAGCTCCTCAATTGTCCAGCCAAACAGGCGTTCGCACTCCCCATTCCACATTATGCAGCGGTTATTTTTATCGAATGAATTCATTAACACAGGGGCGCGATCAAATAAGGCTTTATATTGCGCAACGATACGCTGCATCTCTCTGGCCATACGCTCTCTGGCAATAATTTCGTCGAGATAGTCTTTCAATTTCTCAACAAGAATGATCACCACACTTTTAATAATATCCATTGATGCTAATGGCTGCGAAAACGCCAAAAAGAAATAGCCTTCGACACCAGGAGAGGTTGAGATTAATTTGCAGAGAATGCCGCTATGAAATTTATCAGCGGCCTGGTGTGTGGGGGAAAATAATATTGTACCGACCTGTCTTCTCCAGCAAATAACTCTCCAGGCATGCTGATGACGCCGCAACTGTGACTGTTCCAGGAAGGTTTGTGCATCTTTCAGGGTGCATGGAATCTGCCCTGCGCTCGCATGCTGGAACTCTCCGTCCTGTTCAATCACCACCCACGAAAGTGTTGAACCTACGGAACTATTAATTGCCTGTAAAATGTCTTTTAGCGTGCGTTGTGCAGTCAACCACGGCATCAACTTCGCAAGGATAGTAAGCGCCATTGCGCCGTCATCCAAAGGAATGGCGGTATTCTCTTTTTTCATTTTTTTCAGTCACAGATGATTAAACACCGGACCATACCCACAATAAGCCGTGCAGCAAAAAACGAAAAGCTAAATTCAGATGACCAACGCTGATTTAGAGAAAATGCAGCGAAATGCGTTTAAAAGACGCCAGTTGAGGATATATCCATTAAGGTCAGAAATTCGAATATTTGCATTCAGATATATATAACTATTCGATCAAGAATAATCGATGTTCCCAAAACTGCCAACTCCGGGAAAATATACTGAAAATCATAACATTAGTATCTTAATGAATTTAATAGAATTCTTGTCCCCCATAGCAAAAAGTTATCGTCCGGTTTAAGGCCGCCTTCTCCCGGCAAAATGACACTTTGCATAGAAAATTTTGCTCATTTGCACACTGGCTAATAAAAGAACAAATGTGATATAGTTCACACATTCTTGAGACAGGGAACGCTGTTTCAACTTATAACGTTACTTCTGCAGATTTTCTGCGCCTGCACACATCGCTCAGGCTCATGGCTTCACCCCTGTGCCTGAAAGTTTTTCTTTCGAGGATTGTTTTCATGGCTACATTAACCACCAGCGTTGTTCTTCTTCGCTGGCAGATACTGAGCGCTGTGCTGATGTTTATGGCCAGCACATTGAACATTCGCTTTCGTAAAGCAGATTACATCGGTCTTGCTGTGATCAGCAGCGGCTGTGGTCTGGTGGCGGCCTGCTGGTTCGCGACGGGGCTGCTGGGCATTACGATGGTCGATGTCCATGCCGTCTGGCACAACGTCATTAACATCATGACGGAGATGTCAGAGAAATCGTCCCCCGAATGGCCGATGGTCATTACCTGATAGTCGCCATTCCTTGATAAAAAAGCTCCTGCCTGGAGCTTTTTTATTACCCAAAACACGGCTCTTTTTAACAAGGCACTGCTGTTGCCATCCTTAACGCACTCTTAATTAGCCATAAGGACGTAACCATTCTGGGTTAAATTATATAGGCTGCTAATTAACACTGACTTTATCATTATTTTTAAATAATATCCGCTTGAGTAAAGAAATATATATTTAGCCAAAGTGCTTTACAAATAAATAGGTCGAAACCCCGCAAATCGTTGCCACAACAAGCGCAAATAAAATCAACAATATCAGCTTCTTGCCACTATAAATCCCTAGATAGTGTCGTCACGAGGATAAAAATCATTGATAATAGGGCCTTCTAATCAGAAGGCCCTATTATCATGACTAT
>NZ_CBFFRL010000008.1:0-49959 GCF_965644215.1 Phytobacter sp. V69 | reverse complement strand
TTTTATTATCGAGTTCGGTGACCGCCTGGACGGTCACTTCTGAGAAAAGGCATTTACACAGAATCGTGTACAGGGTCTGAGATCGTATTTCGCCAGATCCGCCGGGTTCACCCATGCGTATTCCTGAAACTCTTCATTGATCGCCACGTCGCGGTTTGCGCTGATGCAGTCAAAAATCAGGTAGATCATATAGATCTCTTCTTTGCTGCCATCGGCGTAGGTTTTTATGCGCACATCGTCGCTAAAGGTCCATGGCGTTATTTCTTGCAAAATAAGCTTCTCGCCAAGCTCCTCGCGCACTTCACGGCGAAGTGCATCTTCAATACGCTCGCCGGGTTCGACGCCACCGCCGGAGAGTGCCCACTGGCCGGGAAAAACACCGCGATCGTCTGCCATTTTGCACAGCAGATAATCACCGTCATTTTGAATCAGCGGGCACACAATCGTCCTTTGACGCATGGTTTAGTCCTTATCCTCATGATGGGTATAGCGTTATACCACCAACGTTTCGGGGATGCAGTAAGCGGTCGAAAAAGTGTTGGAATTCCATACTGTCCGGAAGTTAACGCCAACAAACGCGTAAAAATGGTGGATTGATGTAACAAATCATTTTTAGTTCAGCATTCTTAAAAAAAATGATCGTACAATCAGCCGCTTTGGGACATTGACTATTCTTGCGCGGAAAAGAGAAATGAAAAAGATTGTATGTTTGGGTTTTGCCAGCCTGATGCTGGCGTCTGCTGGGGCAAATGCAGTAAGCGTAAGCGGCCAGGTTGGCGAACATTACACTAACCTTGGCTTTGGTCTGGGGACGGAAACCAGCGGTCTGGCGCTGAGCGGTAACTGGGCGCACAACGATGACGATGGCGATATCGCCGGCCTGGGCCTGGGCTATAACATTCCGCTGGGCCCGTTTATGGGTACCGTCGGCGGTAAAGGCGTCTATCTTAACCCGAATGCCGGTAGCGAAGGCTACGCGCTGGCAGTGGGCGGCGGCCTGGCGTGGCAGGTTAGCGACAGCGTCCGTCTCTTTGGCGAATACTATTACTCGCCGGACTCTCTCTCCAGCGGTGTGAACGACTACCGTGAAGCAAATGCCGGTGCGCGTCTGACCATTATGCGCCCGCTAAGCATTGAAGCCGGTTACCGTTATGTTGAACTGACCGGCAAAGAAGGCAACCGTGACAACGCGGTGGCTGACGGCCCGTATGTCGGTGTCAACGCCAGCTTCTAATCCTTCGGCGCGGCGTCCGTCCGCGCCAGTTTGTTACCTCTTTTCGCCCCTTCATGCGGTATAGTGTTTCAACCTCTATTGCTGGAGAAAATAATGTTAAACGTAGAGATGCTGTCAACCGGCGATGAAGTCTTGCACGGGCAAATCGTGGACACCAATGCCGCCTGGCTGGCAGATTTTTTCTTTAATCAGGGGTTACCGCTTACCCGACGCAATACCGTCGGCGACAACCTCGACGACCTGGTGGCTATTCTGCGTGAGCGCAGCCAGCAGGCGGATATTCTTATTGTTAATGGTGGATTAGGCCCAACCAGCGATGATCTCAGCTCGCTGGCAGCGGCAACGGCCAAGGGTGAAACGCTGGTCCTGCATGAAGAGTGGCTGGCACAGATGGAACGCTTTTTTTCCGAGCGGGGACGCGTCATGGCGCCCAGCAACCGCAAGCAGGCGGAAATCCCTGCCAGTGCGGAGCTGGTCGATAACCCGGTCGGCACCGCCTGCGGTTTTGCCGTACAGTTGAACCGCTGCCTGATGTTCTTTACGCCAGGAGTGCCTTCGGAATTTAAAGTGATGGTAGAACAAGAGATTCTGCCGCGCATTCGCGCCCGCTTTACGCTTCCGGAGCCGCCGGTCTGCCTGCGTCTGACTACCTTCGGGCGTTCTGAAAGCGACCTGGCGCAAAATCTGGCGCATCTGACGTTACCCGAAGGTGTGGTGATGGGCTACCGCTCATCAATGCCCATCATTGAGCTGAAGCTCACCGGCCCTGCCGAGCATCGCCAGGTGATGGATAAGATATGGACGGAAGTACAGCGGGTGGCGGGTGAGAGCATCATTTTTGAAGGCACCGTGGGGCTACCGGCGCTGCTTGCTGAGCGGCTGCGTGAACGCCAGCTGAGCCTGACGCTGAGCGAGCAGTTCACCGGTGGGCTGGTGGCGTTACAGCTTTCGCGTGCGGGTGCGCCGCTACTGGTCAGCGAAGTGATCCCTTCGCAGGACGAAGCGTTAGCGCAAACCGCGCGTTGGGCGGCCGGGCTGCGTGACCGTCATCTGGCCGGGCTGGCGCTGACTGTCACGGGGCTGGAAGAGGAGCACCTGAACTTCGCACTGGCGACGCCGGAAGGCACGCATGCGTTGCGCGTCAAGTTCAATACCAACCGCCACAGCCTGACGGTGCGTCAGGAAGTGTGTGCCATGATGGCGCTGAATATTCTGCGCCGTTGGCTCAATGGCCAGGACGTAGCCAGCGACCATGGCTGGATTAACGTCGTCGAATCGATATTTGTTGAATAATCCCTTCGCGCCGGAAGAAACACCTCTTCCGGCGCTTTTCCATTCCAGCCGGTTGTACTCCACTTAAAAAAATCTGCGTAGTGCTTCACATTTCTTGTTCATGATATGTCCAGCTTGTTGGAACGCCATTGCTTTATGACCGCTCTCACAAAACCAGGCCCTGGAAGTCGCAACACTTATTCCAGTATTCAGGACTGGAGTCCAATATGTTGGAATCAAGCAAAGTACCCGCCCTCAGTCGGGCAATTGAAATCCTTAATCTCATCGCATGCATTGGCCCTTGCAGCGCGGCGATAATCATTGAGGAGACCGGCATTCCCAAAAGCACCGCCTATTTAATTTTGGCTGAATTAAAGAAAGCGCGTTTTTTGCGTATTGATAGTAATGACAATTACTGCTTATGGACAAAACTCGTCGAACTGGCCGGCCAGGCTTTGGGAAGAATAGATCTTCGCGAAATTGCCCGTCCCCGGCTGACAGAACTCATGGATGAGACCGGGTTACTTTGCCATCTGGGAATTATTGATGACGCAAATGCCTACTACATCCTCAAAATAGAATCATCGTCCACTATCAGCGTGCGTTCTCATGAGGGGAAAAGCCTTTCCCTCTATCGCTCCGGTATCGGGAAGTGCCTGCTGGCCTGGCAGCCACCCGCTACGCGCGATGGCATCATCCGTCATCTGCACTGGGATAAAGCGACACCCTCGACCATCGCCAATGCTCAACAATTACATGATGAGCTGGTGTTGATTCGCGCCAGGGGCTGGAGCTACGACAATGGCGAGGATTACCCCGATGTCCGGTGTGTCGCTGCCCCGGTTTTTGATGCCCGCAATACGCTAACGGCAGCCATCTCAGTAGTGGGAACCCGCCTGCAAATAAATGAAGAAAACCGAGATTACCTCGCGGGTAGGGCGATTACCTGCGCAAAAGATATTTCCCGACTTTTAGGGTGGAAAAGCCCGTTTGACAAGCAAGCCTCATAAAAAGGAGAACATCATGACTTTACCGAAAATCAAACACGTCAGAGCATGGTTTACCGGCGGCGCAACGGCGGAAAAAGGCGCAGGCGGCGGTGATTATCACGATCAGGGCGCCAATCACTGGATTGACGACCATATCGCCACTCCCATGAGCAAATATAAAGCTTACGAACAATCCCGGCAGTCTTTCGGCATTAACGTGCTGGGAACCTTAATTGTCGAAATTGAAGCGGATAATGGCCAGACCGGTTTTGCTGTTTCAACGGCAGGAGAGATGGGCTGCTTTATTGTTGAAAAGCATTTAAACCGCTTTATTGAGGGCAAATGCGTCAGCGATATCAAGCTTATTCATGATCAAATGCTGAATTCCACGTTGTATTACGCCGGTTCGGGTGGCCTGGTCATGAACACCATTTCCTGCATAGACCTGGCGCTGTGGGATCTGTTCGGCAAGGTTGTCGGGTTGCCCGTTTATAAACTCCTTGGTGGGGCGGTGCGCGAAGAAATTCAATTTTATGCGACCGGCGCGCGCTCGGATCTGGCGAAAGAGATGGGATTTATTGGCGGTAAGATGCCCACTCACTGGGGGCCGCACGACGGCGATGCGGGAATTCGCAAAGACGCGGCAATGGTGGCTGAATACCGCGAAAAATGCGGTGATAATTTTTGGCTCATGCTGGATTGTTGGATGAGCCAGGATGTGAATTATGCGACAAAACTGGCCCATGCTTGCGCTCCGTACAATCTGAAATGGATCGAAGAATGCCTGCCACCACAGCAATATGAAGGCTATAGAGAGCTTAAACGCAACGCTCCGGCCGGAATGATGGTTACCAGCGGTGAGCATCACGGTACGCTGCAATCGTTTCGTACGCTGTCGGAGACCGGGATTGACATCATGCAGCCCGATGTCGGCTGGTGTGGCGGTTTAACGACCCTGGTTGAGATTGCCGCGATTGCGAAAGCACGCGGGCAACTTGTTGTGCCACATGGTTCGTCGGTTTATTCCCACCATGCGGTCATCACATTCACTAACACGCCGTTTAGTGAATTCTTAATGACCAGCCCGGATTGCTCTACGCTGCGTCCGCAATTTGACCCCATCCTGATTGACGAACCCGTGCCTGTGAATGGCCGCATCCATAAAAGTGTGCTGGATAAACCGGGCTTTGGCGTCGAACTCAATCGCAACTGCAATTTGAAGCGTCCGTATAACCATTAATTCCTCCGCGTCGCGCCGCAGCGATGCGGCGCAGCACTACTTGAGGTCATCACGATGAATACCAGCTTGTTGGATAGCGTGGTAAAGAAAAACCGCGCCCGTTTGATCCCTTTTATGCTGATGTTATACGTTCTGGCATTTCTGGATCGTTCAAATATTGGCTTTGCAAAAGAGACGTATCAAATTGACACCGGTCTTAGCAACGAAGCCTATGCGCTCGGTGCCGGCATCTTTTTCGTGGTTTATGCGTTCCTCGGCGTTCCGGCTAACCTACTGATGCGTAAGTTCGGCGCACGTTACTGGATCGGGGGCACGACCCTGTTATGGGGATTTTTATCCGCAGCGATGGCCTGGGCTGATACTGAGACGAAGTTTCTGGTGGTACGAACCCTTTTAGGGGCGGCAGAAGCGGGTTTCTTCCCGGGCATGATTTACCTTACCTCCCAGTGGTTCCCGCAGCGCAATCGCGCCAGCATCATGGGGCTTTTTTACATGGGTGCGCCATTAGCGCTGACGCTCGGTTCACCGCTATCCGGTGCTTTGCTCGAAATGCACGGTTTTATGGGGCATCCCGGGTGGTTCTGGATGTTCTTAATTGAAGGGTTACTTGCTGTTGGCGCAGGTGTCTTCACCTTCTTCTGGCTGGACAATACGCCAGCTCAGGCACGGTTCCTCACGTCACAAGAGAAGGCGGTCCTGCAGACTCAGCTTGCCAGCGAAGAGGAAAGTAAGGTGACCTCACGCCTGAGCGATGCGCTGCGCAATGGCCGGGTATGGCAACTGGCGTTTATTTATCTGACCATCCAGGTCGCGGTATATGGATTGATCTTTTTCCTGCCGACGCAGGTAGCCGCATTGCTCGGTACAAAAGTCGGTTTCACTGCATCGGTCGTCACGGCTATCCCCTGGGTTGCCGCCCTGTTTGGTACCTGGCTTATTCCTCGCTATTCCGACAAGACGGGAGAAAGACGCAACATCGCCGCCCTGACATTGCTGGCAGCGGGCATTGGCATTGGCGTGTCCGGGCTGGTTTCGCCGGTGCTGGCCATCCTTGCCTTGTGCGTTGCGGCAGTCGGTTTTATTGCCGTACAGCCGGTATTCTGGACGATGCCAACGCAGCTTCTGTCCGGAACGGCGCTGGCAGCAGGCATCGGCTTTGTGAATTTGTTTGGTGCGGTAGGAGGGTTCCTGGCACCCATCATTCGCGTCAAAGCCGAAACCATGTTTGCCAGCGATGCCGCCGGATTATTGACGCTTGCCGGCGTGGCGATTGCCGGGGCATTGATCATTTTTACATTGAATATCAAACGTCCTGTTTCACACTCGAACAGTGTTCATTCATGACAAAAAGGAAGTGAAATGACAACGGATCCGATTTTATCCAACCCGTTCAAAGCGGGCCTGCTAAACGGTCAAACGCAGATTGGTTTGTGGTTAAGTTCCACCACATCGTATATGGCGGAAATTGCAGCGACATCCGGGTATGACTGGTTATTGATTGATGGTGAACATGCGCCCAATACGATTCAGGATCTCTATCATCAGCTGCAAGCTATTGCGCCCTATACCAGCCAGGCGGTCATTCGGCCTGCCGAGGGGAGCCGCGTTCTCATTAAGCAAGTCCTCGATATTGGTGCCAGAACACTGTTGATTCCAATGGTGGAGAGCGCTGAGCAGGCGCAGGATATGGTCGCTGCGACCCGCTACCCTCCTGTTGGCGTGCGTGGCGTTGGAGCGAGTGTCGCACGTGCTGCCCGCTGGGGACGGGTTGATGATTATATGGCTCGCGCGAATGAAGAGCTGTGTTTGTTGATTCAGGTTGAGAGCAAAACGGCGCTGGATAACCTTGATGCTATTTTACGTGTCGATGGCATCGATGGCGTATTTATCGGTCCTGCTGACCTGTCCGCATCGCTGGGATACCCCGACAACAGTGGGCATCCACAGGTGCAGCACGCTATTGAGCAGGCCATTAAACAAATACGCCATGCCGGAAAAGCGGCGGGTTTTCTGGCTGTCGATCCGCTTATGGCAAAGCAAGTGCTGGAGTGGGGGGCGAACTTTGTGGCCGTCGGTGTGGATACCATGCTTTATACCGGCGCACTGGATCAACGTCTGGCGTTATTTAAAGCGGTCACGCCTTCGGTCATGAAGGGCAGTTATTAACTCTCGGCCCGCCGGAATGGTTCCGGCGGGCTAACCATTTAGCGCAGAGCCTGAGCCAGTAAGGTGATAGGGTGTTCGCAGCGCAGACTTGTGGACATTTCCACCTGCCACTTACAGGTTTCGCAATCCGTGACCACTAAATCCGCGCCGCTGGCTTCAATCTGGCGGAACAGCGGTTCGCCAATCGCCTGCGACGTGGGATAGTTTTCACGTTTAAAACCGTAGGTCCCGGCAATCCCACAGCAGCGCGAATCCAGCACGGTCAGCTCCAGTCCGGGAATGCGTCGCAGCAGATCCAGGGTGTAGTGCGTCCAGCCCATTTTCTCCATATGACATGGCGTGTGGTACACCACTTTTAATGGCAGTTCTTTGAGCTTAAGCGCGTTGCCTTCTTCCAGCTTGCGCCAAATCCAGCGCGTGGCCAGGTCGATATGAGGGCGTAAATGGTGGTTATCCACGTCCAGCAGATGCGGATACTCATCACGCAGCGTGAAGGTACAGGTGGAGGAGGTGGCAATCACCGGAATTCCGTCGCCGGTGATACTCTGTTGCAGCGCCTTAATATTAAATTCCGCCTGCTTTTTCGCTTTAGCAAAATAACCATTGGCGATCAGCGGCACCCCGCAGCATTTTTCCTGACGAAGCAATTGCACGCCGATCCCCATCGCGTTCAATACCTGCAACAGGTCTTTACCCAACTGCGGGTGGTTGTAATTCACATAGCAGCCGTGAAAAAACGCCACCTGCTGCTCAAACGCTTTTTGCTTCTCAGCCACGGAGCGGTACCAACGGCGGAAGGTGCCGTGGGAGTATTTCGGCAGCGTCCGGTGGTGATCGATTTTCAGCGCTTTATCGAGCAGCTGGCGCACGGGTTTGAGCGACGTGGCGGTGTTCACCAGCGGCGCGAACGGAGTGGACAACGACCCCATTAAATCCGTGTGGCTCAGAATGGCATTGCGCAGCGACGGTGGATTAACGGCATATTGCGAACGCGCGCGCTGAATGATATCGCCAATTTTTACCCCGGACGGGCAGGCGGTTTCACAGCGTTTGCAGTTGGTGCAGTATTTCAGCGCCTCGTCAAACAGCGCCGGGTCTTTAAGACGTAAGCGTTCACCGTCCGGTCCCGCCTGTTTCGGGCCGGGGTAGGCCGGGTTCACCGCGCTGACCGGGCAAACCGTGGTACATACGGTGCATTTGATACAGCTTTCAAACTGTGTGGTGGTCATTTTGCATCTCCCCGGGCACAAATTTGTTCTGCGGCATACAGTGCGGTAACCGCACAAACGCCACCTCCGCACCCCTGGGCGACAGCGTCAAAACCGCCCAGCACGGAGCCCGCGACATAGAGATTCTCCAGCGTCGTCCCCTGGCGCTTACCGCGCAGCGTTTCGTCGGTGATCACGCCAAATTGTTGCCATGGCTGGGCATCAAAGACATTGTCGCGATACCAGCTTTCCCGTCCGGGGCTTTGTAATACGTCGAGGTCAAAAATGGCCTCCCGCACCCGTGAGCGTTCGGCAATCAGACCGTTATTAAAAAAACTGCCGCTGGCGAGCACCACATCGCGTGGACGCAATGGAATATCTTCATGCTTGCGCGTCCACAACTGCGAGACACGCCCGTTTTCCACATCGGCGCGGATCACCTCATCGCCAGGCATCCAGGTGCCGCCGCTTTGGATAAAACGCTGCTGCAGGCGAGATTGCATACGCGTGCCGGGAACGGATGGGGGCAGGGTGGGCAGCAACCGCAGCGGGCAGGAAAGCTGCTGGTTGAGGCGCGTATAGACGGCGCTGTCCTGGAGGCCGAAGCAGGCCGGGAAGTAGAGTACGTCGTACTGACGGCTTAGCGGCAGCAAGGCGCGATAGAGCTCGTCAAAGTTCTGTGCACCATCCAGCACGCGGGCAATGTTGACGGCGCGAAATTCGCTCGGGTTGTCCCGTACGCGGTCCAGCACCGGCAGCGCTATCTCTTCTGCCGTCGCATTCATGCCGCGTTTGCGCAGCGACGCGGCGGCCAGCTGCGGCTGGAAATCCAGAAATCCGCAAATCCCGACCACGCCAATCGCGATGTTTTCCGTTGGTCTGAGCGGAATTTCATCGGGGCTAAGCCATGCCTGGCGAAACGTGCCGAGCGGCGTGACGCGCAGATGCGGCGTGTCGACTTCCCCTTTTAACGCCAGGCCGCAATCGGCCAGCATGGTTTGCGTCAGCTTCGCATAATGGCGCACCCGTTTGGCACCCATTAACGCATAGGGATGTTCAGGTTGCATGCGTTGCAGTGCTTCCACCCCGGCGGTGATGTCGCTGACCGGCTGCCCGTCCGGCAGGCGGGAGAGTAAATCCAGCGAGCCGGAGGAGAAATTGAGCGCGCTCTGACCGCGGCTGACAATAGCGCAGCGTTGGCCGCTTTCGCTCAGTCGAATACCGCAGAGCAATCCGGCGAGCCCGCCGCCGATAATCACGGTATCAAATTTCATCAGTTGGCTCCTTTTCCAGCCCGCACAGCCCTTGATAGACCCAACGCGTAAACTCGCTTTCACGCAGTGCGTCGCCCCAGGCGACGGGTTTGACGCCTTTCCAGCGCTCATTCAAAAATGCCGAAAGCTGGCTGATTGATTCGGTTTCGTTGGTCACCCGCATGCTATGCAGCAAACCTGCGGCGCGACAGGCGCACAGTTCCCCCTGGCAGGTTCCCATTCCCACGCGGGTGCGGCGACGCAGGTCCAGCAAGGAGTTGACGTTCAGGTTTTCAACGGCGTACTGGACTTCGCCTGCGGTGACGGCTTCGCATTCACACACCAGGCTGCGGTTGTGGCGGTTACTGCCAAGGGACGCGGGCGTGCGATCGCCATGGCGATAAATAGCCGAGCCGCGTAACGGCACCGGCAGTGAGATAATTTTTTGCAGCGCCTGCTCCGTTGGCTGCTGTGATCCCGGCAGTGGGGTGGTGGCCGTGGTGCAGGAGGCGCTGTTGCCAAGCTTGCGGCAGACGGCATCCGTGGCCCATTCCGCCATCAGGCGATAGGTCATCAGCTTGCCGCCGGTGATGGTAATAAAGCCTTCCATCCCATCGCGCTGGGCGTGATCGAGCAGCACAATGCCGCGACTCACGTTGCGCCCTGTCGGGTCATCGTCGCTGGCAACCAGTGGGCGTACGCCTGCATAGGCGCGCAGAATGCGGGTTTGCGCCATCACCGGGGCCAGCTTTTCCCCTTCCCGCAACAAAATATCTACCTCTTCGGGGGTAACGCGGGTGTTATCGATATCGTTGTAGTCGATATGTTTGGAGGTAGTACCAATCAGGGAAATGGTATCGCCTGGCACGAGGATGTCGGCATCCGCAGGCTTACGGCAGCGGTTAATCACATGCTGGTTGATGCGATGGTCGAGGATCAGCAAGGCCCCTTTTGCCGGGAACATACGAATACGTAAATCCGCATACTCGGCGATGCGCTGGCCCCAGATCCCGGCGGCGTTGACCACGACCGGCGCATGCAGGGCGTAGATTTCATGGGTTTGCGGATTCATCAGCTGTACGCCGGTAACCCTGTCGCCCTTGCGAACCAACCCACAGACCTCATGGCCTGTCAGGATAGTCGTGCCATGTTCACGCGCATCCAGCATGTTGCTGGCGGTCAGGCGGAAGGGATCTACGGTGCCGTCGGGCACGCGGACGGCACCAATTAATGCCGGGTTAACGCTGGATTCAATGCGCCGGGCTTCTTCTGGCGTAATGGCCTGAGCGTCAATGCCCGCGCGCTGGCAGGCAGCAATAAAGACCTGCTGATAAGCCATCTCGTCTTCCGGCAGGGTGATAAATAAGCCGTCTGTGGGTTCAATACAATGGCGGGCGATACGCTTGAGGATTTGGTTTTCCGCAATACATTCCCGGGCGGATTCGTTGTCGGTTACCGCGTAGCGTGCGCCGCTGTGCAATAAACCGTGGTTGCGCCCGGTGGCGCCGGTGGCTATATCATGGCGCTCAAGTAGCACCACACGCAGGCCGCGCAATGAGCAGTCGCGAGCAATGCCCGCACCGGTCGCGCCGCCGCCAATGATGATGACATCGTAGTCGTTTGAGTTGCCCATGCTCGCTTCCTTTTATAGTCAGCTGACTGTGTATGCGAGCATTTAGCCACAACCTTTGTACGGTTTGTTTGATATCGCGCATATTCGAGCAAAAAACGAAAATGAAAGGGCGCGTAAACGCGTGAAGTTGGATGTTTGTCATATTTCTGTAACATTAAATGCGACAATCTGCCAATTATCGTTAGAATTTGCGCGTTGTAATCGTTCAGAAATGCATCTGAATTTTCGTTTTCACTCATTGTCGTCAACTATAGCGATAAAACGCTGCCATGGAGGCAACTATGTTGAGCATTTTCCGGCCAGAATCCCACCGACAAAGACTTCCTGAGGATCGCATAGACCCGGTTTATCGTCGTCTGCGCTGGCAGATTTTTCTGGGTATTTTCTTTGGCTATGCGGCCTATTATCTGGTGCGCAAAAACTTCGCTCTGGCCATGCCTTACCTTGTCGAACAGGGCTTTTCTCGCGGTGATTTGGGGTTTGCGCTCTCGGGGATCTCCATTGCCTACGGCTTCTCTAAATTCATCATGGGGTCGGTATCGGATCGTTCAAATCCGCGTGTGTTTCTCCCTGCCGGATTGATTCTGGCGGCGGCGGTGATGTTATTTATGGGGTTTGTCCCATGGGCGACATCGAGCATTGCCGTCATGTTTGTGCTGCTGTTTTTGTGCGGCTGGTTTCAGGGTATGGGCTGGCCGCCGTGTGGGCGCACCATGGTACACTGGTGGTCGCAAAAAGAACGCGGCAGTATCGTGTCGGTCTGGAACTGCGCGCACAACGTGGGGGGCGGTATTCCACCGCTGCTGTTCCTTTTGGGAATGGCCTGGTTTAACGACTGGCGGGCGGCGCTGTATATGCCGGCGTTCGGCGCGATCATTGTGGCGTTGTTTGCCTTTGCCATGATGCGCGATACGCCGCAGTCCTGCGGGTTGCCGCCGATCGAAGAGTACAAAAACGACTATCCGGACGATTACAGCGAAAAGGCGGAGGAGGAGCTGACGGCGAAGCAAATCTTCATGCAGTATGTCTTCCCGAACCGTCTGTTGTGGTATATCGCCATTGCCAACGTGTTTGTTTACCTGCTGCGTTACGGCATTCTGGACTGGTCGCCAACCTATCTGAAAGAGGTGAAGCATTTTGCGCTGGATAAATCCTCCTGGGCCTACTTCCTGTACGAATATGCGGGGATCCCGGGTACGCTGATTTGCGGCTGGATGTCTGACAAGGTGTTCAAAGGCAACCGTGGCGCGACGGGTGTCTTCTTTATGACGCTGGTGACCATCGCTACGGTGATTTACTGGTTAAACCCGGCGGGCAATCCCAATGTCGACATGGTGTGCATGATCGTTATCGGTTTCCTGATTTACGGCCCGGTGATGCTCATTGGCCTGCATGCGCTTGAGCTCGCACCGAAAAAAGCAGCGGGGACGGCGGCGGGCTTTACTGGCTTGTTCGGCTATCTGGGGGGGTCGGTTGCTGCCAGTGCCATTGTCGGTTACACGGTCGATTTCTTCGGCTGGGACGGCGGTTTTATGGTGATGATCGGTGGCAGCGTTCTGGCGGTGCTATTGCTGATTGTGGTGATGATTGGCGAACGCAAACATCATGCAGAGATAGCGGCAAAACGGCAGTGATAAATAATAAAAAAGGCCGCGCTTGCGGCCTTTTTTACATCTCAATCTCAATATCGCCTTTTGCTTTGCAGCAGCAGGGCAATATTTCGTCTGGCTGGATGAACGCCAGCGGCTCGGTCAGCCAGTCTACCTGGCCGGAAACCAGACGACAGCGGCAGGAACCGCAGTAACCTTCGCGGCACTGGTATTCCACCGTCACACGGTGTGATTCCAGCGCCACCAGCAGAGAAGGGTGTTCTTCCTGGCACAAGACTTCTGTGCCCGTCAGACGCAGGGTTACGCGCGTCATCAGAGCTGGAAGTTGCTCAGGTCGTCGGTATCGACTTCGGCGTCGATCTGACCCACCAGATAAGAGCTGACTTCCACTTCCTGCGGCGCCACCTGCACGTTATCGGACACCAGCCAGGTGTTGATCCACGGAATCGGGTTGGAGCGAGTCTGGAACGGCAGGTCCAGGCCGACTGCCTGCATGCGGATATTGGTGATGTACTCAATATACTGCCACAGGATGTCTTTATTCAGGCCAATCATGGAGCCGTCGCGGAACAGATATTCTGCCCACTCTTTTTCCTGTACGGCCGCCTGGACGAACAGGTCATAGCACTCTTGTTTGCACTCTTCGGCAATCTCCGCCATTTCCGGGTCATCAACGCCGCTGCGCAGCAAGTTCAGCATGTGCTGTGTGCCGGTCAGGTGCAGCGCTTCGTCGCGGGCAATCAGACGGATGATTTTGGCGTTGCCTTCCATCAGTTCGCGTTCGGCGAAGGCGAAGGAGCAGGCGAAGCTGACATAGAAGCGGATGGCTTCCAGCGCGTTAACGCTCATCAGGCACAGGTACAGTTTCTTTTTCAGCTCGCGCAGGTTCACGGTCACGGTTTTGCCGTTGACGGTGTGGGTACCCTCGCCCAGTAGATGCCAGTAACTGGTCAGCTCAATCAGCTCATCGTAATAGGCAGAGATGCCTTCGGCGCGTTTCTGGATCTGCTCGTTGGTGACGATGTCGTCAAACACAATCGCAGGATCGTTAACGATATTACGGATGATGTGGGTGTAAGAACGCGAGTGGATCGTTTCGGAGAACGCCCAGGTTTCAACCCAGGTTTCCAGTTCCGGGATAGAAATCAGCGGCAGCAGGGCCACGTTCGGGCTACGACCCTGAATGGAGTCCAGCAGCGTCTGGTATTTCAGGTTGCTGATGAAAATGTGTTTTTCGTGTTCCGGCAGCGCCTGGTAGTCAATACGATCGCGGGAAACGTCGACTTCTTCCGGACGCCAGAAAAAGGAGAGTTGCTTTTCAATCAGCTTTTCAAAGATGTCATATTTTTGCTGATCGTAGCGCGCCACGTTCACCGGCTGACCGAAGAACATCGGTTCCAGCAGCTGGTTATTTTTCGTCTGTGAAAATGTGGTATAGGCCATTCGATGTGAGTCCTGTTGTCTGTTTTCCCCTCACCCTAACCCTCTCCCCAAAGGGGCGAGGGAACGGTTTGCTCCCTCTCCCTTTGATGGAGAGGGCCGGGGTGAGGGTAAATATCAAATCTTACATGCGCCGCTTTCGCAGCCATCATCCTGAATGGACGGCACCAGATCATCCTGCGCATCTTCCGCACCGTCACGGGTGTTTTGATAGTACAGGGTCTTCACGCCAAATTTATAGGCGGTGAGCAAGTCTTTCAGCAATTGCTGCATCGGTACTTTACCTGACGGGAAACGCGTCGGGTCGTAGTTGGTGTTCGCAGAGATCGACTGGTCGATGAATTTCTGCATGATACCTACCAGTTGCAGGTAGCCATCGTTGTTCGGCATTTCCCACAGCAGCTCATAGTTGTTTTTCAGCAGCTCATAATCTGGCACCACCTGGCGCAGAATACCGTCTTTCGACGCTTTGATGCTCACGTGGCCGCGCGGCGGCTCAATGCCGTTGGTGGCGTTGGAGATCTGCGAAGAGGTCTCTGACGGCATCAGCGCAGACAGCGTGGAGTTACGCAGACCGTGAGTTTTCACGGATTCGCGCAATGCTTCCCAGTCATAATGCAGCGGCTCGCTGGTGATACCGTCCAGGTCTTTCTTGTAGGTATCGATCGGCAGGATGCCCTGCGAATAGGTGGTTTCGTTAAACCACGGGCACGCGCCTTGCTCTTTCGCCAGATCGTTAGAAGCTTTCAACAGGTAGTACTGAATGGCTTCGAAAGTCTGGTGTGTCAGGTTGTTGGCGCTGCCATCGGAATAGCGTTTGCCGTTTTTCGCCAGCCAGTAGGCGAAATTAATCACGCCAATACCCAGCGTACGACGGCCCATGGCGCCGCGTTTTGCTGCCGGAATCGGGTAATCCTGATAATCCAGCAGGGCATCCAGCGCACGTACTGCCAGCACCGCCAGCTCTTCCAGCTCATCCAGGTTCTTAATGGCACCCAGGTTAAAGGCAGACAGCGTACACAGCGCGATTTCGCCGCTTTCGTCGTTAACATCTTCCAGTGGTTTGGTCGGCAGAGCGATTTCCAGACACAGGTTGGACTGGCGCACTGGTGCAACCACCGGGTCAAACGGGCTGTGGGTGTTGCAGTGGTCGACGTTCTGGATGTAGATACGGCCGGTAGAGGCGCGTTCCTGCATCATCAGGGAGAACAGCTCAACCGCTTTCACGCGCTGCTTACGGATGCTGCCGTCGTTTTCATATTGGGTGTACAGACGTTCGAACTCATCCTGGTCGACGAAGAACGCGTCGTACAGGCCTGGGACGTCAGACGGGCTGAACAGGGTGATGTCGCCGCCTTTCAGCAGACGGGTGTACATCAGTTTGTTGATCTGTACGCCGTAGTCCATGTGGCGAACGCGGTTGCCTTCTACGCCACGGTTGTTTTTCAGAACCAGCAGGCTTTCCACTTCCAGGTGCCACATCGGGTAGAACAGGGTTGCTGCACCGCCACGTACGCCGCCCTGCGAGCAGGATTTCACCGCCGTCTGGAAGTGTTTGTAGAACGGAATACAGCCGGTGTGGAAGGCTTCGCCGCCGCGAATCGGGCTACCCAGCGCACGAATGCGACCGGCGTTAATACCGATACCGGCACGCTGGGAAACGTATTTCACAATCGCGCTGGAGGTGGCGTTGATGGAATCCAGGCTGTCGCCGCACTCGATCAGGACGCAGGAGCTGAACTGACGGGTCGGGGTACGCACACCGGACATGATCGGCGTCGGCAGAGAAATTTTGAACGTCGAGACTGCATCATAGAAGCGCTTCACGTAGCTCAGACGGGTGTCGCGCGGGTAGCCGGAGAACAGGCAGGCTGCTACCAGAATATACAGGAACTGGGCGCTCTCGTAGATTTCACCGGTCACACGGTTCTGTACCAGGTATTTGCCTTCGAGCTGCTTAACCGCCGCGTAGGAGAAGTTCATGTCGCGCCAGTGGTCGATAAACTCGTCCATCTGCTTGAACTCTTCTTCCGTGTAGTCTTCCAGCAGATGCGTGTCGTATTTGCCCAGTTCAACCATTTTCACCACGTGATCGTACAGTGCTGGCGGCTCGAACTGGCCGTAGGCTTTTTTACGCAGGTGGAAAATGGCCAGGCGCGCGGCGAGGTACTGGTAGTCCGGTGCATCACGGGAGATCAGATCCGCAGCGGCTTTGATAATGGTCTCGTGAATATCGGACGTTTTGATGCCGTCGTAGAACTGGATGTGGGAGCGTAGTTCTACCTGGGAGATGGATACATTACTCAGCCCCTCTGCCGCCCAATCCAGCACCCGATGAATTTTGTCGAGATTGATGCGTTCAGTACCACCATCACGCTTTGTCACCAGCAGACTCTGATTCATGTGAAATTTACCTGTCCGTGAATAAAAAAATATCCCCCCAATTATCCACAGAACCGCGTTGTGACTAAGTCTGTGGATAAATACTATATATTGGGGGTTTTAGATAAGAGAAATGCTATATGGTGAGTATTCTAGTAAGGATTCTTTTGAGTACAAGGGTTGATTTTGACGTTAAATTGAGGTTGCAAAAGAGTAATAAACGCTAACTCCTCGCCACATAAGGCCTGGCGGGAATGTCAATATTTCGCAAAAAAAAATGAAAATTTGATCGAACGCTGATTTCTTCATCGGGAAGGGAAGATCGCGCAACATAATGTCGCGCAATCTTTATAAGAATAGTGAATGACGTCAGACGTTTTTTGCCGTTGTGTGTAACATATAATTCACATCTACACCGGGGGCGAGCTTAAAGGAATTGAGCAGCGGGTTATAATGCAGACCCGTAATGTGGCGCTCCTTCAGACCTGTTTGCGCTACCCAGGTAAGCAGTTCGGCCGGTTTGATAAATTTCTTCACGTCGTGCGTACCCTTCGGCACCATTTTGAGCACATATTCTGCACCCACCACCGCCATCAGCCAGGCTTTGCCGTTACGGTTAATGGTTGAGAAGAAGACGTGACCGCCGGGTTTAACCAGCCGTGCGCAGGCTTTGACCACCGATTGCGGGTTCGGCACGTGCTCCAGCATCTCCATGCAGGTGACCACATCATATTGCTGCGGGTGTTTGTCAGCGTGGTCTTCGACGGTTTCCTGCACGTAGTTGACCTGAATGCCAGACTCCAGAGAGTGCAGTTTGGCGACCTGCAGCGGTTCGAAGCCCATATCCAGCCCGGTGACCGTTGCCCCTTCGCGCGCCATGCTTTCTGCCAGAATCCCGCCGCCGCAGCCCACGTCCAGCACCTGCTTGCCAAACAGACCATCAGCATGTTCCGCGATATAGCCCAGGCGTAACGGATTGATGCGGTGCAGGGGTTTGAATTCGCCTTCCAGATCCCACCAGCGGGAGGCCACGGCTTCAAATTTGGCGATTTCAGCCTGGTCAACGTTTTGAGCAACCGACGTTTTTTCGGCATTCATGGGGACACGTACTCCTTTTTTAGCAAGACGGATGAGTATAACAGTCTGCTGGCGCTAATAAAGCGCCCTGCGGGGTCTTTCCGTTTACCTGATTCATTACGGTTGTGTTATAATTTGCGACCTTTGAATCCGGGATACAGTAGAGGGATAGCGGTTAGATGAGCGACCTTGCGAGAGAAATTACACCGGTCAACATCGAGGAAGAGCTGAAAAGCTCCTATCTGGATTATGCCATGTCGGTCATTGTTGGCCGTGCGTTACCAGATGTCCGCGATGGCCTGAAGCCGGTTCACCGTCGCGTACTTTACGCCATGAACGTATTGGGCAATGACTGGAACAAAGCCTACAAAAAATCTGCCCGTGTGGTGGGTGACGTCATCGGTAAATACCACCCTCATGGTGATACTGCCGTTTATGACACCATCGTTCGTATGGCGCAGCCTTTCTCCTTACGTTACATGCTGGTTGATGGCCAGGGCAACTTCGGTTCAGTAGACGGCGACTCCGCTGCGGCGATGCGTTATACGGAAATCCGTATGTCGAAAATCGCCCATGAGCTGATGGCCGATCTGGAAAAAGAGACCGTTGACTTCGTCGATAACTACGATGGCACGGAAAAAATCCCGGATGTTATGCCGACCAAGGTGCCCAACCTGCTGGTGAACGGCTCGTCCGGTATTGCCGTGGGGATGGCAACCAACATTCCTCCGCATAACCTGACGGAAGTGATCAACGGTTGCCTGGCGTACATCGACGATGAAGACATCAGCGTTGAAGGGCTGATGGAACACATTCCCGGGCCGGACTTCCCGACCGCCGCCATTATTAATGGCCGTCGCGGTATTGAAGAAGCGTACCGTACCGGTCGTGGCAAGATTTACATCCGCGCACGCGCGGAAGTGGAAGCGGACGCCAAAACCGGCCGCGAAACCATCATCGTGCATGAAATTCCGTATCAGGTGAACAAAGCGCGCCTGATTGAGAAAATCGCCGAGCTGGTGAAGGATAAAAAGGTCGAAGGTATCAGCGCGCTGCGTGACGAGTCTGATAAAGACGGTATGCGCATCGTGATTGAAATCAAACGCGACGCTGTGGGTGAGGTGGTACTGAACAACCTGTACTCCCAGACTCAGCTGCAGGTTTCCTTCGGTATCAACATGGTGGCACTGCACCATGGCCAGCCGAAGATCATGAACCTGAAAGATATTCTGTCTGCGTTCGTGCGCCACCGTCGCGAAGTGGTGACCCGTCGTACTATTTTCGAACTGCGTAAAGCCCGCGACCGTGCGCATATCCTTGAAGCACTGGCCGTGGCGCTGGCGAACATCGACCCGATCATCGAGTTGATTCGTCGTGCTCCGACCCCGGCTGAAGCGAAAGCAGGCCTGGTGGCGCGCTCCTGGGATCTGGGCAACGTATCGGCCATGCTGGAACGTGCTGGCGACGATGCTGCGCGTCCTGAATGGCTGGAGCCAGAGTTTGGCGTGCGTGATGGTCAGTACTACCTGACCGAACAGCAGGCCCAGGCGATTCTGGATCTGCGTTTGCAGAAACTGACCGGCCTTGAGCATGAAAAACTGCTCGACGAATACAAAGAGTTGCTGGAACAGATTGCTGAACTGCTGCACATTCTGGGCAGCGCCGATCGCCTGATGGAAGTGATTCGTGAAGAGCTGGAGCTGATCCGCGATCAGTTTGGCGACGCGCGTCGCACGGAAATCACGGCCAACAGCGCCGATATCAACATCGAAGACCTGATCAACCAGGAAGATGTTGTGGTAACGCTGTCCCACCAGGGCTACGTGAAGTATCAGCCGTTGACCGACTACGAAGCACAGCGTCGTGGTGGTAAAGGCAAATCTGCGGCACGTATTAAAGAAGAAGACTTTATTGACCGTCTGCTGGTGGCCAACACCCATGACACGATCCTCTGCTTCTCCAGCCGTGGTCGTCTGTACTGGATGAAAGTCTACCAACTGCCGGAAGCGAGCCGTGGTGCGCGTGGTCGTCCGATCGTCAACCTGCTGCCGCTGGAAGCGAACGAACGTATCACCGCCATTCTGCCTGTACGCGAGTACGAAGAAGGCGTGAGCGTGTTTATGGCGACCGCCAGCGGTACCGTGAAGAAAACGGCGCTGACCGAGTTCAGCCGTCCGCGTTCTGCCGGTATCATCGCGGTGAACCTGAACGAAGGCGACGAACTGATTGGCGTAGATCTGACCTCGGGTCAGGACGAAGTCATGCTGTTCTCTGCTGCCGGTAAAGTGGTGCGCTTCAAAGAAGACGCTGTTCGTGCCATGGGCCGTACCGCGACCGGCGTTCGCGGTATCAAACTGGCGGGCGAGGACAAAGTCGTCTCCCTGATCATTCCGCGTGGCGAAGGGGCAATCCTCACCGTGACGCAGAATGGCTACGGTAAACGTACTGCGGAAACCGAGTACCCGACCAAATCTCGTGGTACGCAGGGCGTTATCTCCATCAAGGTGACCGAACGTAATGGTTCCGTGGTGGGCGCTGTGCAGGTGACTGACACCGACCAGATCATGATGATCACCGATGCCGGTACGCTGGTGCGCACACGCGTGTCTGAGATCAGCGTGGTTGGGCGTAACACCCAGGGTGTGATCCTGATTCGTACCGCAGAAGATGAAAACGTAGTAGGTCTGCAGCGTGTCGCCGAGCCGGTGGATGACGAAGAACTTGACTCCATTGATGGCAGTGTCGCGGAAGGGGATGATGAAATCGCCCCGGAAGTTGACGATAGCGCGGCTGACGACGCCGACGCTGACGAGTAAATACGTTTGTCAGGAAAGGGCCGGAAAAATCCGGCCCTTTTTTTTAATTCATTCTTTCCACGATCATTGCAACACCCTGACCGCCGCCGATGCACAGCGTCGCCAGTCCGAGCGTCTGGTCTCGTGCCTGTAGCGCATGCAGCAGCGTAACCAGAATTCGTGCGCCGCTGGCACCGATAGGATGTCCCAGCGCAATTGCCCCGCCGTTGACGTTAACCTTTTGTGGATCGAACCCCAGCGTTTTACCGACGGCAAGAAACTGAGCGGCAAACGCCTCGTTGGCTTCGATCAGATCGATATCCGAAAGTTGTAACCCACTCAGTTTCAGTGCTTTCTGTGTGGCGGGAACCGGACCCATCCCCATCATTGCCGGTGCCACGCCGCCGCTGGCCCAGGCTTTGATACGCGCCAGCGGTTTCAGCCCGGCGGCTAATGCTGCGGATTCCTCCATCACTACCAGCGCCGCCGCACCGTCATTGATCCCAGAAGCATTGCCAGCCGTTACGGTGCCCGCTTTGTCGAAGGCCGGGCGCAATGTAGCAAGACCTTCTGCTGTAGAATCGGCCTTAGGAAACTCGTCGCGTTCGAACACAACGGTTTTCTTACGCGATGAGACGCTGACGGGCACGATTTCAGCCTGAAATGCGCCAGACTCTATTGCGGCAACGGCTTTGTGCTGAGACAGCAGGGCCAGCTCATCCTGCATTTCGCGACTGATGCCGTATTCTTTGGCAACATTTTCTGCGGTTATCCCCATATGGTAACCCTGTTCGGCGCAGATAAGACCATCACGCAGAATGACGTCGGAGAGCTGTGCGTCGCCGAGGCGATAGCCCCAGCGTGCTTTGGCATCGAGCAAATAGGGTGCCTGACTCATGTTTTCCATCCCGCCTGCGACAAGCACCTGATCCTGTCCGGCCTGGATAGCCTGCGCGGCGAGCGCCACGCTTTTCAGACCTGAGCCACACACTTTATTGACGGTAAAGCCGCAAACGGTGTCGGACAGGCCGCTTTTGAGCAGCGCCTGCCGGGCCGGGTTTTGTCCGAGACCGGCCTGCAGCACATTGCCCATGATCACTTCATCTACACGCTGAGGGTCCAGTTGTGCGCGTTCAAGTACCGCTTTAATCACGATGGCACCGAGGTCGATGGCGCTGGTAGTGGCCAGTGCGCCGTTAAAACTGCCGATGGCGGTACGTGCCGCGCTGACGATGACACAGTTTTTCATTTTTCTGATCCTTTAAGTAAGTCGTTGCCGTCAGAACAAGGTCAATCCAATAACAAAAATGACGCCGGAGAAGAGCAGAGCGGTGATGCAGTAGCCCATAATGTCGCGCACGCCGAGACCGGCGATCGCCAGCGCGGGTAGCGCCCAGAACGGCTGCGCCATGTTCATCCACTGCTCACCGTAAGCGATCGCCATCACCGACTTACCGAGATCGGCACCCAAAGCTTGAGCAGCAGGCATCACGAACGGCCCCTGAATAACCCAGTGACCGCCGCCGGATGGCACGGCAAAGTTAATCAGTGCCGAACTAAAGAAGGTCATCAGTGGGAAGGTGTCTTTGTTGGCAACGTTGATGAAGAATTCAGTGATAAGACCACCGAGCCCGGAGTGCTCCATCATCAGTTGAATGCCTGCGTAGAAGGGGAACTGCACCAGAATACCGGCGGTACTACGTGCCGCAGTGCTGATTGCGCGCATATAGGCCATCGGCGTTTTGTGCAACAGCAGACCGGCAATCATAAACATCAGGTTGACGGTATTGATGGTGATATTGAAACCTTTCTCGGCAAAATAGATGCCCAGATAGGCAATCCCTAATGCACCGATGATCAGCGCCAGAATGCGGCTCTCTTCCAGTTTTTCCGATGGCGGTGCGTCTGGTGGCAGTTTCTTCTGGAAATCCGCTTCTTCCAGTAACAGTTTCGGATCGATGCTCACCACATCTGAAGGTTTTGGCGTCATCATGCGCGTGATAAACGGCATCACCACAATCAGCGCCACGGTAATGAAGATATTGAAGCCGGTAAACAGGGTATCCGCGACAGGAATTAACCCCGCTATGTGTTCCACCGGGTTGCCCGGCGTGGCTGCCAGCAGAGGCATTGAGCCGGAGAAACCGCCTCCCCAGGTGAGAAAGCCGATATAGGCGCAGGCAATCAGTAACGGATAATCAGAACCCGGCACGCGACGAGCAACCTCACGGGCAAACATCGCGCCAACCACCAGACCAAAGCCCCAGTTGATAACGCAGGCGACCGAACCAAAGAAGGTCACCAGCATGACGCCCTGAGCGGGCGTTTTAGCGGCAGAAGCGGTGGTACACAGCAGGCTTTTAACCGGGCCGGAACTTGCCAGCGCGTGGCCAGTCACGATGATCAATGCCATCTGCATGCCGAATGCCAGCAGGTTCCAGAAGCCATCGCCCCAGAATTTCACCATACTTACCGGTGTTTGCGGCGTCAGCCAGAGGGCGATACCGAACGTCAGCAGGGTTAACAGCATGGCGAAGATCAGCGGATCCGGAAGCCAGCGGCTGACAATTCGCGTCATAAAGCGTGAGATGCGACCAATCATGCGTCACCTCGCATGATAATCAGCTCGGCGGCGACCTCGAACTGTGCTTCGGTTTTCTCACGCAGCGTGGCAAGGTCGCATCCTTCGACGATTTCAGTCAGCCACATTTTGCCGTCTGTAAAGCGGAATACAGCCAGCTCGGTGACCAGCATATGCACGGCATGTTGGGCGGTTAGCGGCATAGTGCATTCGCGCAGGATCTTCGCAGAGCCGTCTTTTGCGCAATGTTCCATCGCAATAATCACTTTGCGCGCGCCGGTGACCAGATCCATTGCGCCCCCCATGCCGGGGACCATTTTGCCGGGAACGACCCAGTTGGCCAGATTCGCCTGTTCATCCACCTGCAATCCGCCGAGTACGCAGGCGTCAACATGACCCCCGCGAATCAATGCAAACGACATGGCGCTGTCGAACATTGCTGCACCGGGTAAAATTCCACAGGGCTGACCTCCGGCATTAACCAGATCCGGATGCGCGGTGGTGACGGGCCCCAGACCGAGAAAACCGTTCTCAGATTGCAGCGTGATGTGAATACCGTCCGGCAGGTAATTTGCCACCATCGTTGGCAGCCCAATGCCTAAGTTAACGACGTCGCCATCGTGCAGTTCTTGCGCCACGCGGCGCGCAATACGTTGTTTAACGTCCATTATTTGCTCTCCTGTGGAATGACGATGTGGTCGATAACCGCGCCTGGGGTGACAATCTGATCGGGCAGCAGATCGCCTGTCGCAACCATTTCGTCAGGCTCCACCAACGTCATGTCGGCGGCGAGAGCAATGAGGGGGTTAAAATTGCGGGCGCTGAGCTGGTAGGTCAGGTTGCCGAGCGGGTCGGCGCGATGGGCGCGGATCAGCGCTAAATCTGCGCGTAGCGGACGTTCCAGTAGCCAGGTTCGGCCATCAAGCGAAAGCGTCTGCTTTCCTTCCTCGACTACGGTGCCGACGCCGGTTGGGGTCAGAAATCCGCCCAGCCCTGCGCCACCGCAACGGATTTTCTCAATCAGGGTGCCTTGCGGAACCAGTTGAACCTCCATCTCGTTGGCAATCATGCGCCGACCGGTTTCCGGGTTGGTACCGATATGCGAGGCAATAACTTTGCTGACGCGACCATTCACGATGAGTGGGCCAATACCGGTATCCACAAAGGCGGTATCGTTGGCGATAAGCGTCAAATCTCTGACGCCCGAATCAAGCAACGCTTCGACCAGGCGGGGGGGCGTGCCGACCCCCATAAAGCCGCCAACCATGATGGTCATGCCGTCACGAAAGAAGTCTGAGGCATTCTGTAAAGTAATCAGTTTTGTTTTCATTATGTTTCCCTTTTGCATACTCCATGTTGGGTACGCATTGGGAATAGCAAGCGGGATGCCAGAATCGGTAGATCGTAAGGATGTTATTTAATTTATTGAATATAAAGGATATTTATTAAAGTGAAATGATGGGGATGCCGCGAGAACGCTGCAGAATTTTGCGCACTGTGCAAAATTCTGCATAGCAAATTCTGGTATCAGAGACCTGCCGGATCGATACCGTATTCCTGCAATTTGTACATTAGCGCGCGTCGGCTGATCCCTAACATCAGTGCGGTGCGCGTGCGGTTTCCTTCTTGCTGCTCAAGCACCTCCATAATGATTCGTCGCTCTTCACGTTTAATCTCTTCTTTCAGATTTCGTTCTCCTGATTGCGCCGGTTTCGCCTCTGTACAATGACAGGTCGGGTGACGGAACGGGGCGGGGAAATCCTCTGCGAAAATCACTGCGCCAGTGCTCATAACCACCGCACGTTCAATGACATTGGATAATTCACGGATATTACCCTGCCATGACCAGCCGCAGAGTAGCGACATGGCGGCAGGATCGATTTCAATAATATCCCGCTGGTTTTCTGAGCTGAACTTCTGCAAAAAGTGGTTGGCCAACAGGGGAATATCCTCCCGTCGCTCACGAAGCGGGGGAAGTTGCAGATGGATGACATTGAGCCGGTAAAACAGATCTTCCCGGAAGCTTCCCTCTTTGACCATCGCCTGCAAATCCCGGTTGGTGGCAGCCACGATGCGAATATCCACCTGAATGGTCTGATGACCGCCAACGCGTTCAAACTCTCTTTCCTGCAGGATCCGCAGCAGCTTGGCTTGCAGCACCAGCGGCATTTCACCGATTTCATCCAGTAGCAGCGTACCCTGATGGGCTCGTTCAAACAGCCCCTGACGCAGCGTTTGCGCGCCGGTGAACGCGCCTTTTTCGTGGCCAAACAGTTCACTCTCCAGCAGGGATTCCGGCAGCGCCGCACAGTTTATCTTGATAAAAGGGCCGTTTGCCCGGCGCGAATTATAGTGAATCGCACGGGCAATTAACTCTTTTCCCGTCCCGCTTTCACCGCTTATCAGTACGTTAGCCTGGGAAAGCGCGATTTTCGCCGTGTCTTTGCAGATATCCATCATCCGTGGGCTGTTAGTCAGGATATGTCCCCACTGCCAACTGGTGGTCAGTGCCTGATGCAGACTACGGATCTCCTGCTTCATCGCCTGTAGCTGTAAGGCTCGCTGAATGAGTAGATTCAGCTCGTCCAGGTCGAATGGCTTAATCACATAATCAAATGCGCCGCTGCGTAGCGCTTCTACTGCGGTTTCCACTTCGGCATAGGCGGTCATCAGAATAACGGGAATGCGTGGGTGCTGCGCGCGCATGGCTTTTAACGCTTCAATGCCGTTCATTTCCGGCATGCGAATATCCATTAGCACCACGTCAGGCGGGGTGTCGGTAAAGATTTTCAGCGCCGTCAAACCGTTGCAGGCGCAGTGGGTTTCATGTCCTTGTAGTGAAAACGCGGTGGTAAGCATACGGCGAACATTATCTTCATCATCGACGATGAGAATACGGTAGCGGGTTTTCATTCTGACGAGGTTTCCTGCGGGTTAATCGGTAAAATAAGCGTAAAGGTGGCACCACATCCAGGCTGGCTTGTGACGTGGATGTCGCCCTGATGCGCATTGATGATGCGCTGGCTAAGTGCTAGTCCGAGTCCGGTTCCAGAGGCCTTGGTGGTGAAGAAGGGATCGAAGATCTTTTTCTGCAAAGCACTATCGATGCCGCAGCCATTGTCTTCAATCGCGATAGCCAGATGTGTCGGCGTGTAGCGCCAGGTACGGATACGGATTTCACCGCGCGCGCCTATCGCCTGAACGGCGTTAATAAGCATATTAAGAAGCACCTGTTTGAGCAGTTCGCGATCGGCAACGATCCCTGGCAGGTTCGTATCGAACTCTGAATGGAAGTCGATCCGCGCCTGAACCCCGGACGTTTGTACCAGGATCAGCGCCTCCTCGATCAAGGCATTGAGAGCCACCTGCTGCCATTGGCTCTGCCGCGGTCGGGAGAAGTCCAGAAGCTGCTGGATGACTTTATTAATGGAATCAATTTCTTTAAGGACAATGGACAGATACTCCTGATGGACGGGCTGGCCTGTCTGCTGGCGGATAATCTGCACATAGCCCCGGATGGCGGTGAGCGGGTTACGCACCTCGTGTGCGACGCCTGCCATCAGTTCTCCCAACGTGGCGAGCCTTTCCGTTTGTGCCAGACGGCGCTGCGTCTCTTTGCGGGCGGTTAAATCGGAGAAAATGACCAGTGCGCCAATCAATTCGCCATTGGCGTTGTGGATACGACTGGTCGTGACGCTGAGCTCTATCGTGCGGTTATGCGCAGGAAAACTGACCTCCTGCGCCAGATGTTCGGTGCCGTGCTCGAGGGTATCAAGCATAGGGCTTGAGAAGTGGGGATCGGAGAATAATGTTGCGTAAGGTTGTCCTGCCAGTTCGTCCAGGGTGTAGCCAGTGATGATCTCCGCCGCCGGATTCATGGTGGTGACATTTCCTTGTCTGTCGATGGCGATAACGCCGTCCGCGGCATTCTCAATAATCAGATCGTTTAGTGTTTTGGTTTCCCGGAGCGTTTGCGCCAGAGCGTTAACACTGCGGCTGATTTGCCCCAGTTCACCGGGCAGGTCGGGTAACTGCGCAGGGGTCTTTTGCGCAAGCGTGGGCAGACTATCGGTGATGATGTCGATATTGGCGCTAAGACGGCGAGAGAAGAGGATGATAAGCAACAGGCTGCTCATCAGCCCAGCCGCCAGAACGGCGATGATCCGGACATCCATCTTCCAGGCCTGCTGACGAATATCTTCAGTCAGTTCATTCGCCCAGATGTAGCCCGTCACCTCGCCGTGGCGGACGATTGGGATCATGGAGTTGAGAATATCGCCGCGTACCTGCCTGCCGGAAAACACCACCGGCGCGTTGGTGCGCATGACCTCTCTTCCGGGGTGGTCGGCGGCGATGGTTATCCCTACGTTGTTTTGATACAGCGCGGCAGGGGCGTAGGTGATAATTGCATCCAGCGCTTTGTTGTAATAGCCTGCGCCGATCCCTGGAAACGCGAGGGTGATACGCTCGGTGATCGGCGTTAATTCTGCATTCAACGCGCGGATATGCTCATCGTGGGTCAACTGTGCGAATTGATTAAAGCGGTCGCCCAGCGCGTCGTCAAGCAGGTAGACGACCGCTGACAGTTTTTTCTCTTTTTCAGATAGCACCGCTGATCGCCCTTCGGTTTCTACGATATAACCAATAGAAAGCGTCGGCACAATGACCATCAGGATAGCCATCAGGATCATTTGATTGCGTAAGCGGCGTGGGTATATTCGTTTCAGGTAGCGCATGCAGACATCCGTGCGGTCTTTTCCGGCAAACGCCTATTATCGGGGGGGAAGGCGCAGGTTTCTCAGCGGAGTATCATGTTCCCGCAAAGAGAGCCCATTGCGGCACCGGCGTTTTAACGCTACTTTAACCCCAGTGTATTCACCCCCCATGGCGGAGTCTCCCCAGGTTGAAATACCTCGTCTCTTTTCGTAGCACCCTGAAAGTCTCGCGCTATCTTTTCCGCGCGCTGGCTCTGGTGCTTTGGCTGTTGATTGCTCTCTTTTCGGTGTTTTACATCGTTAACGCGCTGCGCGATAAAGAGTCGGAAATACGCCAGGAATTCAATCTCAGCTCCGATCAGGCGCAGCGCTATATTCAGCGCACCTCTGATGTGATGAAAGAGCTGAAATACATCGCTGAAAACCGTCTGACGGCAGAAAACGGCCTTCTGGCCTCCCGTGGCCTGGATGCGAAAACCGATGTTCCCGATTTTCAGCCGCTGTTTCCCGATTCCGACTGCTCAAAAATGGGCACCGCCTGGCGTGGCTCGCTCGAATCACTGGCGTGGTTTATGCGCTACTGGCGGGATAACTTCTCGGCGGCCTATGATCTGAACCGCGTGTTCCTGATTGGCAGTGAAAATCTCTGCGTGGCGGATTTTGGCCTGCGTGATGTGCCGGTTGAACGTGACGACACCCTGAAAAGTCTGCATGAGCGCATTCTCAAATACCGCAATGCGCCGCAGGATGAGCGCGGCAATAATCTGTACTGGATGAGCCAGGGGCCGCGTCCGGGTGTCGGCTATTTTTATGCGCTGACGCCGGTTTATCTGGGCAATCGCCTTCAGGCGCTGCTGGGTACGGAACAATCCATTCGCATGGAAAATTTCTTCACTCCGGGTAGTTTGCCGATGGGCGTCACCATTATTGATGAAAGCGGGCACGCGCTGATTTCCCTGACCGGGGCGGAAAACCGCGTCGATGTGGATCCGCGCTGGTTACAGGTACGTTCCTGGTTTGGTTACACCTCCGGCTTCCACGATCTGATTCTGAAAAAGAGTCTGCCGCCTTCGCCGCTGAGTATTATCTACTCGGTGCCGGTGGATATGGTGCTTGAGCGCATTCGCATGCTGATCCTCAACGCGGTGCTGCTGAACATCCTGGTGGGGATTGCGCTGTTTACCCTGGCGCGCATGTATGAACGGCGAATTTTTATTCCGGCGGAAACAGATGCCCAGCGCCTGGAAGAGCATGAGCAGTTCAACCGTAAAATCGTCGCTTCGGCGCCGGTGGGGATCTGTATCCTGCGTACGCAGGATGGCACCAACATTCTGAGTAACGAGCTGGCGCATAACTACCTGAATATGCTGACCCACGAAGACCGGCAACGTTTAACGCAGATTATCTGCGGGCAGCAGGTGAACTTCGTCGATGTGCTGACCAGCAACAATACTAATTTGCAGATTAGCTTCGTCCATTCCCGCTATCGCAATGAAAACGTGGCGATTTGCGTGCTGGTGGATGTGAGCTCGCGCGTCAAAATGGAAGAGTCGCTGCAGGAGATGGCACAGGCGGCGGAGCAGGCGAGTCAGTCGAAATCGATGTTCCTGGCAACCGTTAGCCACGAGCTGCGTACGCCGCTGTACGGGATTATCGGTAACCTCGACCTGTTGCAGACCAAAGACCTGCCGAAGGGCGTCGACCGTCTGGTGACGGCGATGAATAACTCGTCGAGCCTGCTGCTGAAAATCATCAGCGATATCCTCGATTTCTCGAAAATCGAGTCTGAGCAACTTAAAATTGAGCCGCGTGAGTTTTCCCCACGTGAGGTGATGAGCCATATCACCGCCAACTACGCACCGCTGGTGGTGCGTAAGCAACTCGGCCTGTACTGCTTTATCGAACCGGATGTGCCTGCCACGCTGAACGGTGACCCGATGCGCCTGCAACAGGTCATCTCCAACCTGCTCAGCAATGCCATCAAGTTCACCGATATTGGCTGCATTATTCTCCATGTCCGCCGGGACGAGCACTACCTGAGTATCCGCGTGCGTGATACCGGCGTCGGGATCCCGGGCAAAGAGGTGGTGCGCTTGTTTGACCCGTTCTTCCAGGTCGGTACCGGCGTACAGCGTAACTTCCAGGGGACCGGGCTGGGGCTGGCGATTTGTGAAAAGCTGATCAGCATGATGGATGGTGATATCAGCGTCGATACCGAACCGGGTATGGGCAGCCAGTTCACCATCCGCATTCCGCTGTATAACGCCGTTGAACTTGCCCCAGTGGATGTTGATGGTCTGGCGAATACCTGCTGCTGGCTGGCGGTGCGCAATGCATCACTCTGTAGCTATCTGCAAACTTTACTGTCCTATAACGGTATTCAGGCTCAGCGCTATGACGGGCGCCCATTGGGTGCGAACGATACCTTTATTACCGATGATGAGCTGCCGCCGTCCTGGAGTGGACGTGCTGCCGTTCTGTTCTGCCGTCGCCATATTGGTATTCCGCTGGAGCGTACCCCAGACGAATGGCTGGTTAGCGTGGCGTCGCCGCACGACCTGATTGCAATCCTTGGGCGCATCCACCGCGTTGAGGTGGTGGTGCCAGAAGTGACCACCGCGCTGCCTTCGCCGGGTGCGACCGAAGCGCTAAATGACGACATGATGATTCTGGTGGTTGACGATCACCCGATCAACCGACGCCTGCTGGCGGATCAGCTCGGATCGCTGGGGTATCAATGCAAAACGGCGAACGATGGCGTGGATGCGCTGAACGTACTGAGTAAAAATGCCATCGATATTGTGCTCAGCGACGTGAACATGCCGAATATGGATGGTTATCGCCTGACGCAACGTATTCGTGAGCAGGGGATGACTCTGCCGGTGATTGGTGTGACGGCGAACGCGCTGGCGGAAGAGAAACAACGGTGTCTGGAATCAGGTATGGACAGCTGCCTGTCGAAGCCGGTGACGCTGGATGTGCTGAAACAGACGCTGGCGCTTTACAGTGCGCGGGTCAGAAAAGAACGGCGATAAAAATAAACCCCGGCGGGCGCCGGGGTTACAGGAATTACTCTTTTTCGGTTTGGGTCAGCGTGACCGAAGAGAGGTAATTCAGCAGGGCAATATCGTTATCAACACCCAGTTTCATCATTGCGGATTTCTTCTGGCTACTGATGGTTTTGATACTGCGGTTCAGTTTCTTGGCAATTTCGGTGACCAGGAAACCTTCGGCAAACAGACGCAATACTTCACTTTCTTTCGGGGACAGACGTTTGTCGCCATAGCCGCCAGCGCTGATTTTCTCCAGCAGACGGGAAACGCTTTCCGGGGTAAATTTCTTCCCTTTCTGCAAGGCTGCCAGAGCTTTTGGCAGGTCTGTTGGTGCACCCTGTTTGAGTACAATACCTTCGATGTCCAGATCCAGCACGGCGCTCAGGATAGCCGGGTTGTTGTTCATCGTCAGGACAATGATGGACAGGTTAGGGAAATGGCGTTTGATGTACTTAATCAACGTGATACCATCGCCGTATTTATCGCCTGGCATTGACAGATCGGTGATTAAGACATGAGCCTCAAGTTTCGGCAGGTTATTGATGAGTGCTGTAGAGTCTTCGAATTCACCGACTACATTAACCCATTCGATTTGTTCAAGTGATTTACGAATACCGAACAGTACAATCGGATGGTCATCGGCAATAATTACGTTCATATTGTTCATGTATTGGGCTACCTTGCTACAGCAAGCTCTTGACGTAAGCGTCAATGTCGCTGATGTAATTTTCTATGCCTGGAACATCCTTCTCACGAATTAAATGCTCCAGCGTTTCACATAACTGCTTACCAGGAACCAGATTAAGCATGGCAAACACCCCTTTCAGGCGGTGTGCTGTCTGAGCCAGTGCAGCGAAATCGCTTGTCGCCGATTCAGTATACAACCTCTTAACATCATCCGGTACTGTGTCGACAAACAGCGCATAATAACCGCTGGCGTGAAGCTCGGCATTTTCATCGCCCCCCAAAGGCGACTCCATTACCTCTTCCTGCGCCAACTGCTCTTCTATAAGTTGCAGTATCGCTTCCTGCATTGCATTACTCATATTAAAGTTGACGCGCAATTGTCCGGGGCCAATTTTCCGCACGCCGACCTCATCATCGCTTAAAAGCAAGCCCGAGGATGTAAGATTAGACGGATTATCCGTTAAAAACAGGTCATATTCTTGACTTAACAGCCTTTCATCTGGAGAGATACAGCTTGCTCCCCAGTTTTCGAGCTGTCGGACCACAATATTACGGATTTCGCTGGAAGTAATATCAATCATCGCGACCACATCATCCAGTAATTTTTCTTCAGCTTCTTCCTGCTGATCGCGCGCGGCCATCTTCACGTGCAGCGAATAACGTGTACCTAACTCTTCCCGCGCTTTAATATTCAAATGACCACCGAGTTTTCTGGCCAACTGATCGCACAGCCAGAAGGTGAGGGCGTTGGCTTTGCCGTACTGATCGCCCTGGGTGGTATTGAGGAAAGGGAAATGCAGGTTGTCGATCTCGCTGTTTGTCACCCCGTTGCCGGTATCCAGAATACGGAAGGTCAGACGATCTTCCGCAGATTCGTCCATGCTCACCTCAAGGGTGATTTTGCCAATCTGTGTGGTGGTCACCGCGTACTGGATCAGCAGCAGCAAAATGCGCAGCAGGGCATCGCGATCGCCGTGACGCTCTTCTTTGGCATGAAGATGGTTATTGATCAGTAGCTGCAGCCCTTTACGCTTGATAACCGGCAGCACCTGCGGCACCACTTCATCAATCAAATCCTGGATGGAAAACAGGGTGGATTGCCCCTTCCAGCTGTCGTTTTCCAGCATATTGGCCAGCTGAATCTCGTCCACCAGCCGCGCCAGCGCTTCGGCATGATCTGCAAGCTGGTTACCTTCTTTGTCACCCAGCGCAGCGGCTTCTGTGGCCAACGCTTTAACCGGCTGTTTGAGTGCATCGGCGATGTTTTGCATAAATGCCGCGTGACCCTGCTGGTTTTTCTCGTACAGACGCTGCGCCTGTTTGAGCTTTTTATTCACCAGCACTTCTCTGTCCTGATCACGGATGATGAAAATCTGCGTGCGTGAAGTCACCTGGCTGCGGAACTGGCGAATTTCATATAGTTCGTTGTTGATGGTGGCCTGAATCACCCCCTGATGCTGGTCAGCCATGGAGGTGATGTTTTGCAGATTGAGATGCGGCAGTAAGTGGTCGGCAATTTTGTTGCTCAGCACGGTACGGTTGGCTTCCTGGTCGTGTACCAGCAGCCCTAACGGCAGCAGAGAGACAATCTCTTCATTAAAGGCGCGCATCACGCGCAGCTCATTACTCTTGCTGGTGGGGGCGAGCCCGTCACTCTGACGCCCCGGCTGGTGGCGAAAGGTGGTATAGCCAAACAGCGCCAGTGCCAGCAGACCAATGTTCAATAACAGGGGCAACAGAATATTTTGCAGGGTTTCCAGCAGCAGCGTACCAAATGGCACCTGCCAGACCAGCCGCAGGCCGGTGGAATTGAGCGAAGAGGCAATCTCGATTTTTGAGCTGTTGAAATTGATGGTAACGCTGTCCGTGCTCTCTTTATCGGTGGAGCGCAGATTGTTCTGGGCGTTGTCCGTATCGAGACGGAAACTGTCCAGCGACATCCCCGGTGGGATCAAGTCGTTAATCGGCAGATCGAATGCAACTACCGTCGCCAGGTGGCCGGGTTGGTTAAATGTGGTGCGCAGCGTGAAATAGTGACCATTCTGCCAGGCAAGGCGGCGCAGCGCAGAGAAACTTTCGCGTTCATCCAGCGCATTCGCCTGCTGCAGCATTTCTGCACGGCGTGAATCGACAATGCTGCCGATAGTGGACTCTTTAAAGCCGGAAGAGAGATCTTTCAATGGCAGGGTCGAGATCAGGATCATGCTGTTGTCCTGACCGTTTAAATAGTACATCGACCAGGGCACGGTCTCCGCGCCCCACAGCGTATCCAGATAGGTGGAGATCCGCTGCGTCATCTCCAGCGTGGAACTGTCGTGGGAGCCAAAGATCAACGCTTCGGTTTTGCGTCGTGGCTTTTCCAGATAGTAAACGTCCTGCTTGAGACGGGTTTCCTGTAAACCATCACTTGTGCTGCCAGAGGTTGCGGCCGCGATGTTGTCATAGATTTGCCAGGTGGCGTAGCGCCAGGTGTCGATGCGCTTGTGCATCGCATGAGTGATATCCACCACCTGATAGCTTTTATCTTTCAGCCAGGCGTTAACGGCACTTTGTATCATCACGCCCATGGTGACCAGCAGGACAATGATCAATAGAAGAAAGAAACGGGTGATGTTGCCCGGTATCAGAGAAAATTTGCCTGGGATCATGGTGTCCGATCGACTCATTCGTGTGTGTAACCCGTAAGGACAACACTGCAGGAGAAAACTCAGCACGCGCGCTGAGACAACGTTGCTGCCATGCCGTAAGAGCCTGCCAGCGATGATGGCGGTCCTGTAGGTGTTATGTTGCAGAGCAGTGTACAGCAGGCAGTATATCGGGTAATGAGTGAATTTCCAGACTCTCTTGCGGGCAAATGTCTTGACGACAAAAGAAAAAATGCGCCGCTAAGCGAAGCGCTAAAAAGTGTACAGTTAGTGCGGATTTGTACAAATATTTACCGCTTCGCTGTGAAAAATCGCACTAAATAACAAGAAAATAAGAATGGGATTAACTTTTAGGGAATGTTCTGGCATGAATATTGTTTAATTAATAGTCATTACAAATTTTTACGCTTAGCACACAATAAATTCATTTACGTAAAGAAAGGTAAAAAAAACCGAATGCCAGGCATTCGGTCCTAATAGGGGTAAACAGACATTCAGAATCGAATGACGGTAATAAGTAAAGTTAATGATGATAGCGAGGATTATATT
Source organism: Phytobacter sp. V69 (assembly GCF_965644215.1). Classification (NCBI taxonomy): domain Bacteria; kingdom Pseudomonadati; phylum Pseudomonadota; class Gammaproteobacteria; order Enterobacterales; family Enterobacteriaceae; genus Phytobacter; species Phytobacter sp. V69. Next base: position 15,430 of record NZ_CBFFRL010000008.1, on the reverse strand, counting down.
AGTGCCGATTGAATATATTGGTTTTGCAATCAGTGCTAAAATAGCTTTTATTATCTAAGTTGTTGTTTTTATTGTGATTTAAATTGTATTTTGATTATTTGTGCTTTATTGTTTAGCTATTTGTGCTAAAAAAAGCCCCCCTTAATTTACAAATTGAAACATCTATAATGCAATATGAAACATCTTCAAAGTTTTCGTATCATATTCTTATTGGATTATTCTGTATTTTTAAGGAGAATGAAGTTGCAGGCTGATTAAAAGGATTAATCAGTGAGCAGTGGCTATAAAAACGCATATAACAGAGGGTTAATAACATGAAAGTTAAAGTACTGTCCCTCCTGGTACCAGCACTGCTGGTAGCGGGCGCAGCGAATGCAGCGGAAGTTTATAACAAAAACGGCAACAAATTAGATTTGTACGGTAAAGTCGACGGTCTGCATTATTTCTCCGACGATAAAGGTTCTGATGGCGATCAGACTTACGTACGTTTCGGCTTTAAAGGCGAAACTCAGGTAAACGACCAGATCACCGGTTACGGCCAGTGGGAATACAACGTTCAGGCGAACGACACTGAAAGCGCAAGCGATCAGGCATGGACTCGTCTGGCATTCGCTGGTCTGCGTGTCGGTGACGCGGGTTCTTTCGACTATGGTCGTAACTACGGCGTGATCTATGACGTAACGTCCTGGACCGACGTTCTGCCGGAATTCGGTGGTGACACCTACGGCTCTGACAACTTCATGCAATCCCGTGCTAACGGCGTTGCAACCTACCGTAATACCGACTTCTTCGGTCTGGTTAATGGCCTGAACTTTGCTCTGCAGTATCAGGGCAAAAACGGTAGCATCAGCGGTGAAAACGACACCGGTCGTAGCACTCTGAAACAGAACGGCGACGGCTTCGGCGCCTCTGTGACCTACGATCTGGGCGCTGGCTTTAGCGCAGGTGCTGCAATGTCTACCTCTAAACGTACTGCTGACCAGAATGCAGCGGGCGTTTACGGTAACGGCGACAATGCAGACGTTTACAGCGGTGGCCTTAAATATGACGCTAACAACGTCTACCTGGCTGCGCAGTACACCCAGACCTACAACGCGACCCGTTTTGGTAACTCCCAGAACAGCAGCACCGTTTATGGCTTTGCTAACAAAGCACAGAACTTCGAAGTGGTTGCTCAGTACCAGTTCGACTTCGGTCTGCGTCCGTCCGTTGCTTACCTGCAGTCCAAAGGTAAAGACATCGGCAATGGTTACGGCGACCAGGATCTGCTGAAATATGTTGATGTAGGCGCGACTTACTACTTCAACAAAAACATGTCCACCTATGTTGATTACAAAATCAACCTGCTGGATGAAAACAGCTTCACTCGTCAGGCTGGTATCAGCACCGACGACATTGTTGCCCTGGGCCTGGTTTACCAGTTCTAAGCAACAATTCTCAAAAAAGGGGCCTTCGGGCTCCTTTTTTTATGCCTGAACCCCATCTCACCACCAGCGAATTTGGTGTACTCTGGCCGCGCATAACGTAAAGGGAAAAGACGATGGCGACGACATTTCTGCGCGCAGGCCTGCTGCTTGTGCTGGCATTATTAAGTGGGTGCGATAACAAAGCCCCGCAGGCGGAACAACAAACCGTACTCGAAGGCAAAACGATGGGCACCTTCTGGCGCGCGAGCGTTATCGCGATGAGCGATGAGAAAGCGCAAAGCCTGAAGAACAAAATCCAGGCACAGCTCGATGCCGATGACTGGCTACTGTCTACCTGGAAATCCGATTCAGCGCTGATGCGCTTTAACCATTCCCCCAGCCTGGAACCGTGGCCGGTGAGCGCCGACATGGCAGATATCGTCACCATGGCGCTGCGTGTTGGAACGCACACTCAGGGCGCGATGGATATCACCGTTGGCCCGCTGGTCAATTTGTGGGGATTTGGCCCGGATAAGCAGCCCAACAAAGTGCCGGATCAGGCGCAAATTGATGCGGCAAAAGCGCGTACCGGGTTACAACATCTTAAGGTCATCAACGAGGCACAGCAGCAGTATCTGCAAAAAGATCTGCCGGATCTTTTTGTCGATCTCTCCACCGTTGGTGAAGGCTATGCCGCCGATCATCTGGCACGTCTGATGGAGCGTGAAGGGATCTCCCGCTATCTGGTGTCGGTGGGTGGCGCGTTGGTCAGCCGCGGGATGAACGGGCAGGGACACCCCTGGCGTGTGGCGATACAAAAACCGACCGACCAGGAGAATGCTGTACAGGCGGTGGTGGATATCAACGGACACGGCATCAGCACCTCCGGGAGCTATCGCAACTACTATGAGTTGGACGGTAAACGCATCTCCCACGTGATTGACCCGCAAACCGGCCGTCCTATCGATCATAATCTGGTATCAGTGACGGTGATTGCCCCCACTGCGCTCGAGGCCGATTCCTGGGATACCGGCTTGATGGTGCTGGGTACGGCGAAAGCGCAGGAGATCGTGCGCAAAGAGGGGCTGGCGGTCTATATGATTATGCGCGAAGGTGACAAATTCACCACCTGGATGTCACCGCAGTTTTCGGCTTTTCTGGTCAGCGAGAAAAATTAGACAGCAAGAATGCGGGTTTTTTCGTCCGGGCTATCGGGCACAGTGAGGCTAAGCTTGAAAGAAGAGCCTGAGATGAAAACAGCCACAGACGTAACCCATCAACAACCGTTGACCGATGAACAATGCTGGCAGGCGGTATGCGCGCGCGATACCAGCCGCGACGGGCAATTTGTCTTCGCGGTGCGTACCACCGGCATTTTTTGCCGACCGTCCTGCCATTCACGCCGTCCCCTGCGCGAAAATGTCGCTTTTTATCCCGATGCCGACGCCGCGCAGAGGGCCGGATTTCGCCCCTGCAAACGCTGCCAGCCTGAGAAGGCAGACCCACAGCAACAACGGATAGCCAGAGTCGAAAAGGCCTGCCGCTTGCTGGACCAGGACGTGCCCGTCACGCTGGAAACACTGGCTGATGCCGTCGCAATGAGCCCCTGGCATTTCCATCGTCTGTTTAAATCGGTGACCGGCATGACGCCGAAAGCCTGGCAACTGGCCTCGCGCGCAAAGCGCCTGCGCAGCGCGCTCAACGAAACGACGACGATCACCGATGCGGTGCTGGCGGCCGGATTTCCCGATAACAGCAGTTATTACCGGCAGGCCGATGCCGCGCTTGGGATGACGGCGCGCCAGTATCGACGCGGTGGTGATGACACGGATGTGTGCTATGCCCTGAGCCATTGTTCGCTGGGGCATTGTCTGGTGGCACAAAGTACGCGCGGGATCTGCGCGATCTTACTGGCTGATACTGACAGCGCGCTGCTGGAAGAACTGCACGGTATTTTCCCACATGCCCGCCGTGAGCAGGGCGATGCGCGGTTTGCTGAACATGTGGAGCAGGTCGTGCGCCGTATTGATAACCCCGATTCGCCCTTTACGCTGCCGCTAGATTTGCGCGGTACGGCATTCCAGCTACAGGTTTGGGATGCGCTGCGCGCTATCCCGGCGGGTGAAATCGTCAGTTATCAGTCACTGGCGAAAGCTATCGGCAAACCGGCGGCGGTACGCGCGGTTGGCGGGGCCTGTGCGGCAAACAAACTGGCGATTGTGGTGCCTTGCCACCGGGTGGTACGGGCCGATGGTGGATTGTCCGGCTATCGCTGGGGGGCGACGCGCAAAGCCCGTCTGCTGCGCCGGGAGTCTGAATCTAAGGAGACCTGATGCTCGATCTGTTTGCCGATGAAGAACCCTGGCAAGAACCTCTCGCCCCCGGTGCGGTGGTGCTGCGGCGTTTTGCGCTGGCAAAGGCGCAGGCCTTGCTGGCGGATATTGAGGCGGTGACCCGCGTGTCGCCGCTGCGCCATATGGTCACGCCGGGCGGTTATACCATGTCGGTGGCGATGAGCAACTGTGGTGCAGTGGGCTGGACGACTGATGCCAGAGGGTATCTTTATTCCCCCATCGATCCGCAAACGGGGAAAGGCTGGCCCGCCATGCCTGAGGCGTTTAGCGCGCTTTGCCATCAGGCCGCTGTCGCCGCCGGTTATGCTGATTTCCAGCCCGATGCCTGCCTGATCAACCGCTACATACCCGGCGCGAAGCTCTCATTACATCAGGACAAAGATGAGCCGGACTTACGCGCACCTATTGTCTCCGTCTCGCTGGGTTTACCGGCAGTGTTCCAGTTTGGTGGACTGAAACGCAACGATCCCTTGCTGCGCTTAATGCTTGAGCACGGTGATGTGGTGGTGTGGGGCGGCGAATCCCGACTGTTCTATCACGGCATTTTGCCGCTCAAACCGGGTCACCATCCGGCGACGGGCGAGTGCCGATACAATCTGACCTTTCGCCAGGCCAGAAAGATTGAATAAAAATAAGAATTATTCTTGATGTAAACAATCAGCCGTTTAAACTGCGGGCTGTTTATGTTTACAGGTTGTTGCTATGGAACTTCTCCTGCTGGTCTGGCGTCAGTATCGCTGGCCCTTTATTGCCGTTCTCGTACTGACGCTGCTCAGTGCTGCGCTCGGTATTGGGCTCATTGCCTTTATTAATCTGCGTTTGATTGAAACCGTGGATATTTCGCTTACTGTGCTGCCAGAGTTCCTTGGGCTGTTGCTGTTGCTGATGGCAGTGACGTTGGGATCCCAACTGGCATTAACGGCCCTCGGTCACCACTTTGTTTATCGTATGCGTAGTGAATTTATCAAGCGCATCCTTGATACACCGATTGAGCGCATTGAAAAGCTGGGCAGCGCCTCGTTGCTTGCCGGGCTGACCAGTGATGTCCGTAATATCACCATCGCCTTTGTGCGCCTGCCGGAACTGGTGCAGGGGATAATCCTGACCATCGGCTCGTCGGCTTACCTGGCCTGGCTGTCTGGCAAAATGCTGGTGATCACCGCACTGTGGATGGCGCTGACTATCTGGGGTGGCTTTGTGCTGGTCTCCCGCGTCTACAAACACATCGCGACGCTGCGTGAAACCGAAGACAAGCTGTATAACGATTTCCAGACGGTGCTGGAAGGGCGCAAAGAACTCACCCTGAACCGTGAGCGTGCCGAGCACATCTTTAACAACCAGTATTTGCCGGACGCACATGAATACCGTCATCACATCATCCGCGCCGACACTTTCCACCTCAGTGCGGTGAACTGGTCGAACATCATGATGCTGGGCGCAATTGGCCTGGTGTTCTGGATGGCAAATGGTCTGGGTTGGGCGGATACCAACGTGGCGGCGACCTACTCGCTGACATTGCTGTTCCTGCGCACGCCGCTGCTGTCTGCCGTTGGCGCGCTGCCGACGCTGTTAAGTGCCCAGGTAGCCTTCAACAAACTCAAACAGTTCTCGCTGGCACCTTATAAAGCCGAATTCCCGCGTCCGCAGCTTTACCCGAACTGGGAAACGCTGGAATTGCGCGATGTCACCTTTACCTATCAGGACAACGCGTTTTCCGTCGGCCCGGTCAATATGACCCTCAAACGCGGCGAGCAGGTCTTCCTGATTGGTGGCAACGGCAGCGGTAAATCGACGCTGGCAATGCTGTTAACCGGTCTGTATGAGCCGGCTTCCGGCGAAATCCTGCTGGACGGGAAACCGCTGGCGAAGGACAAACCGGAAGATTACCGCAAGCTGTTTTCCGCCGTGTTTACCGATGTCTGGCTGTTCGATCAACTGCTGGGCGCGGAGGGCCAACAGGCGGATCCGGTGCTGGTGGACAAATGGCTGCATCAGTTGAAAATGTCGCACAAGCTGGAGCTGAGAGACGGCAAAATCCTCGATCTTAAGCTGTCAAAAGGGCAGAAGAAGCGCGTGGCGCTGCTGCTGGCTTTGGCGGAAGAACGCGACATTTTGCTGCTCGATGAGTGGGCGGCTGACCAGGATCCGCACTTTCGTCGCGAGTTCTATCAGGTGCTGCTGCCGCTGATGCAGGAGATGGGGAAAACCATTTTCGCCATCAGCCACGACGATCATTACTTTGTGCATGCCGATCGCCTGCTGGAAATGCGCAACGGTCAGTTAAGCGAACTGACCGGAGAAGAGCGCGAGCTTGCCTCCCGCGATGCGGTTGCCCGCACGGCATAATGGTTAATTACCGGGCACAAATGCCCGGTAAATCCGTAACATACCCCACTTTTTACCCACCTGTACGCGCTATGTATTAATATTTACACAACCTGCCGCTATGCTTAGACCTGTGCGCCTTCATTTCGTGGAGGTGAGTTACTACGCAGGGAACGTCCAATGTCTGTCATCAAAAAAAGCAGTACCAGGTTACGCGATCAGGAACGTGCGCGTTTAATCTGGCTTCTCACCACCGAAAAATCGCTCACCGCAACGCTGCTGGGAGAATTAACCCTGGCGGAGCAGGTTGACGCCGATAAGCTCAACAGTAACCTGGCCGAGGTCAGCGCGCTGGTGGCCCATTTGCCGCCGCCGGACTTAGCCGACACCCTGGAAGGGCTGCCGGTGGACGAGCGTCATGCGCTGTGGCGGCTGGTGGAAGATGACAAACGCGGCAAAGTCTTGCTCGAGGCGTCGGAAAACGTCTGGGAAGACCTGATTGATGAAATGAGCGATAAGGCGTTGCTGGATGCGCTGGAAACGCTGGATATCGACGACCAAATCTGGCTGGTGCAGCATCTGCCGCGTAACCTGACCGGGCGTTTGCTGGCAACCTTACCGCCCACCGAGCGCGCCCGGGTGCGCCAGGTCATGCGCTACGGCAAAAACAGCGTTGGGGCGATCATGGAGTTCGAAGTGATCACCGTGCGCCCAAATCTGACGCTGGCCACCGTCCAGCGCTACTTGCGTCGACTCGGTAAGATGCCGGAAAACACCGACAAACTCTTCGTTACCGGGCGCGATGGCATCCTGCTTGGCGAACTGGGGCTGCAAACCATCTTACTGAACGCCAGCGCGCGCCAGGTAAATGAGGTGATGGATGATGATCCGGTCACCTTTTCCCCGGATGAAAACGCGGAAGACGCGGCGCACACCTTTGAACGCGACAACTTAATCAGCGCCGCCGTCACCGATACCGACGGCAAGTTGCTCGGTCGCCTGACCATCGATGAGATCGTGGATGTGGTCTACGAAGAGACCGACAACGATCTGCGCAGAATGGGCGGCCTCAGTACAGAAGAGGATGTCTTTGCGCCGGTGACCCGTGCGGTGAAAAACCGCTGGGCGTGGCTGGCGATTAACCTGTGTACCGCGTTTATCGCCTCACGGGTGATTGACGGCTTTGAACACACCATTTCACAGCTGGTGGCGCTGGCCGCGTTGATGCCCATTGTCGCCGGTATCGGCGGGAACACCGGGAATCAGACCATCACCATGATTGTTCGCGCGCTGGCGTTACAGACCATTCAGCCGGGCAACTTCCGCTTTTTGATTTTGCGTGAAATGGGCGTGGCGCTGCTCAATGGCCTTGTGTGGGGCGGGATCATGGGTGTGGTCACCTGGCTACTTTATGACGATGCCGCGCTCGGTGGGGTGATGACGCTGGCGATGGTGCTTAACCTGCTGATGGCGGCGTTGATGGGGGTGATTATCCCGATGACGATGGTGCGCTTCGGACGCGACCCGGCGGTCGGCTCCAGCGTGATGATCACCGCCATTACCGACACCGGGGGCTTCTTTATTTTTCTTGGGCTGGCGACGATTTTTCTGCTGTAGCGCCTCGCGTTTTATGCAGGCGGGCTGGGAGGATGGCCATCACGATCATGCCTGCCAGCACGCCAATCGCCAGATTACCCGTACTGATGGTAGCCGCAACGGTCACCAGCATCACCAGCGTTTCGGCAATCGGCGCACGCTGCAGCGTCGTCGGTTGCAGACTGTGCCAGCTAAAGGTTTTGCAGGCGACAATAGTCATAATGCCCGCCAGTACCACCATCGGAATTTCCGCCATCACCTCGCTCAGTGCTGTCACCAGCAGTAATAGCACCAGGCCTGCCACCATGGTCGACACGCGGCTGCGGCCTTTGCCCATCTCCACGTTGACGATAGTTTGTCCAATCATCGCGCAACCGGCGATGCCACCGTAGAAACCCGCAAGAATATTGGCGATACCCAGCCCGGCGCTTTCCCGGCTTTTACTGGACGGCGTGTGGGTTAAATCATCCACCAGGCGCGCCGTCAGCAATGATTCCAGCAGGCCAACAAAGGCGATACTGAGCGCGCAGGGCCAGATAATACCGAGAGTGGTAAGGTTAAACGGCACCAGCCATTCGGTGAAGCCCGGCAGGCCGCCCTGCATCGGGCCTTCGTCACCCACGGTGGGCAGCGTTTGTCCGGTAAAGACGGTAAACAGCGTCAACACCACGATGGCGACCAGCGGTGCCGGCACGCTTTTCACCCAGCGCGGCCACCACAGAACAATCAGTAAGGTCAGCGCGAAGAGGGCGAGGATCAGCGGCTCGCGGCTCCAGAAATGGGGCACCTGGGCGAAGAAAATCAAAATACCCAGCGCATTCACAAAACCTGTCATCACCGCTTGCGGCACGAAGCGCATCAGACGCGCCATGCGCGTTAAGCCAAAGATAATTTGTATGACCCCGGCGAGCACAACGGCTGGCAGAATGTATTCCACGCCGTGTTGATGCACCATCGGGCCAATGACCAGCGCGACGGAGCCGGCCGCAGCGGTCACCATCGCCGGACGCCCACCCAGCAACGACATGCTGATGCACAGCACCACGGAGGCCAGCAGGCTGACTTTAGGATCGACGCCCGCGATCACGGAAAAGGAGATAACCTCCGGAATCAACGCCAGCGCAGTAATGACGCCCGCTAGGGCTTCGCGGGTCAACAGTTGTGGTGAGCGCAGCACGCTGCTAACCCGACCCGTCGGGCAGAATAATTTTTCAGTCATAACTTTTTGCAGATGTGATTAATAGCTGACATCAATAAATGGATGGGATGACATGCGTTTGACAAAGGGCAGAATACTACTGTTTCTTAGCAAAAGTTGCCAGTAAGCATGGTTATTTTTAATGCAATTATTAAACTTATTAATAACATTTATGCAATGACTATTTAATGTTTAAACATTATTTAAATCCTCTCTCCCCCGTGCTAGGTTAGATGCGCTAACGAAGTTACCCGCGAAAACTGCTAATAAAGCAGCACTAAAAGTAAGGCATTAACATTATGAAAAGAATGACTGCCAGACTATTTTCGATGGCTGTCGGGCTTAATGCTGTCTCTGCGGCAGCAAAAGCTAACGCGTCGAAAGAGCAGGAAACGGATGTGCTTTTAATCGGTGGTGGGATCATGAGCGCCACGTTGGGGACCTACCTCCAGGAACTGGAGCCCAACTGGTCGATCACAATGGTAGAACGGCTGGACGCCCTGGCGGAAGAGAGCTCCAACGGCTGGAATAATGCCGGCACGGGGCACGCCGCGTTGATGGAATTGAACTACACCCCGCAAAGCCAGGATGGAACAATCAGCATTAAAAAGGCGATCGAGATTAACGAAGCGTTTCGTATCTCTCGTCAGTTCTGGGCGCATCAGGTGGAAACCGGTGTGCTGAGCGAACCGAAATCATTCATTAATACCGTTCCGCACATGAGTCTGGTGTGGGGCGATGACAATGTTAACTTCCTGCGTGCCCGCTACAAAGCGTTGCAGCAAAGTTCGTTATTCCGTGGCATGCGCTATACAGAAAACCACGAGCAAATCCGCTCATGGGCACCGCTGGTCATGGAAGGGCGCGATCCGCAGCAGAAAGTGGCGGCAACGCGTACGGAAATCGGTACCGACGTGAATTTCGGTGAAATTACCCGTCAGCTGATTCATTCCTTACAGCGTAAAGATAACTTCTCCCTGAAACTGAGCAGCGAAGTCCGCAGCATCAAACGCAATGCGGATAACACCTGGAATGTGACCATCGCCAGCCTGACAGACAGCGGCGTCGATCAGGTCATCAAAACCAAATTTATCTTTATTGGTGCTGGCGGCGCTGCGCTGAAACTGTTGCAGGAATCCGGTATCCCGGAAGCGGCGGAATACGCGGGGTTCCCGGTGGGTGGCCAGTTCCTGGTGTCTGAAAACCCGGATGTGGTGAACAGCCATCTGGCGAAAGTATACGGTCAGGCGACCGTGGGCGCACCGCCGATGTCGGTGCCGCATATCGACACCCGTATTATTGATGGCAAACGCGTGCTGCTGTTTGGGCCGTTCGCCACCTTCTCGACGCGCTTTTTGAAAAATGGCTCGCTGTGGGATCTGCTGCGTTCAACCAACAGTTCCAACGTCCTGCCGATGTTGAGTGTCGGGATGACCAATTTCAGCCTGGTGAAATACCTGATGAACCAGGTGCTGCAAAACGAAGACGATCGCTTTGACGCCTTGTGCGAGTACTATCCGCTGGCGAAGAAAGAAGACTGGCGTTTGTGGCAGGCCGGACAGCGCGTGCAGATCATCAAACGCAATGCGAAGAAACTGGGTGAACTGCGTCTGGGCACCGAAGTGGTGAGCGACAAAGACGGCACCATCGCTGCACTGTTGGGCGCATCGCCGGGTGCCTCCACCGCCGCGCCGATCATGCTAGAACTGATGCAGAAGGTCTTCCCGGAAAAAGTGGCTTCCCCCGAGTGGCAGGCAACGCTGAAAAAGATCATCCCGTTCCTGGGCGTGAAGCTTGACGGCAATGTTGAAGCCTCAGATGAAGAGTTGCATTACACCAGCCGCGTACTGGGGCTGAAATGCGACGAATCACCGCTGGCAGACTCCACGCCGCCGGTACGCAAGCCCACGCATGTTGTGCCAACGGATAATGAAACCGCAACCGACATCGTGCTGTAATAAAAAAACCTGCTTCGGCAGGTTTTTTTGTCTTAGCGTTTGAGTAGCTTAAACGTGAATTCAGTAAAGTAGTCGTTGACGTTTTTCGAGGACTCGGCGGCGCGCTTAATTCGTCCATTTTCGTAATGTAAACGTCTCCCCTAACGGCGATTTCTATGAGTCTGCGCATCCCTCTTACTGTGGTTCGCTGGATATGGGGGCCATTATGCGGGCGCTGTATGAGGCGAACTACACCGGGTTTATCCGCCCGGACCATGGCCGAATGATTTGGGGAGAAACGGGGGGACCGGGTTACGGTCTCTATGACCGGGCGCTGGGCATTACCTATATGCAAGGATTGTGGGAAGGGCTGGCGAAAGCGCGCGCGTGAATTTATTTACTTTTTCATATGGTTGGAGGATTCTTATTTGCGATAAGCATAATTCTTTCGCTTTTAAGGATCCTCTTTTGAAACGTTTTCTTCTCACAGCAACGCTTGCCGCCGTGCTTGTCGGTTGTGCAACGCCAAAACCCACCATTCCTTATGCCAACTACCAGCGCATCGCGCTTGGCGATGTTGCAGCTAACAAATGTGTCTCGCTTGGCTTTATTGATTACCAGATTGCCGCGGCGGCGAAAAATTACGCCGCCCGTGACCTGAATAGCTGGACGTATGATCCGGTGTTTTATCAGACCACTTTCGCCGAGATATCAGCAGCGGCAGAAAAAACGCCGCCGACCAAAGCGCAATGCGATAGCTTCGCCGTCGCCATTGTGCAGCGCCAGCAGCTAGAGCAACGCAGCTATCAGCAGCAACAGCTTGCCGCGCAGCAGCAACAGGCACTTAGCCAGTCATTGCAAACCATCCAGAACTCAATGCCGAAAACCACGTACTGTAATAAGGTTGGCTGGCAGACGGTCTGTAATACCTACTGATTTTGCCGTCAGTCGCGTAGGGCAAAGGAGTGCCTAACACCTCATTGGTGGATTATCTGCTCCGCCAGCAACAGCAGTGAAATCACAATCATCATTCCCCCTGAAATCATACTCACCACTTTTGCCGCCTGTGGACGGGTCGCCAGAAGCGCCCTGGAACCGTATCCCACCAGCAAATAAACCAGCGTACAGGTGATGAGGTGCAGCAGCGCCAGCGCCGACATCTGCAAGGGAAGGGGCCAGTGACTTTGCGGGTCGGTAAACTGCGGCAGCAGGGCCAGAAAAAGCAGAAAGACTTTGGGATTCATCCCGCTGATGCACATGCCCTTTATCACCCTGCGGTTCCACGCGCCGTCTGCCTGTGTGCTTCCCGCCGTGATAAACGCCGGATGCCGTAACATGCCGATCCCGAGCCGCAACAGATACAGTGCGCCGAAAAGGGTGAGGGCGGATAACGCCAGCGGATGCCCTGCCAATATCACCCCCATGCCTGCAACAACGACGACCGTTGCCAGTAAATGACCCGACATCAAGCCAATGACCGCCGGGATAATCCCACGCCCGCTGATGCCTGCCGTAATGGTATAAGCCCAGTCGGCACCGGGGGTCATTATCAGGAGAAAGGAGATAATCCAGAACCCCATTACTACACTCATTTCCATCGTTTCTGTCCCGAAAGCCCTCAATATTCTGCATGGAAAGAATATCCCTGACGCCGTAGAATGAGCTTTCAATGTTGCGCCTTAATCCCACCTGAAAAGAGAAAATCTTCTAAATGGATAGCATTGATAGAAAGATTCTTGCTGAGCTGCAGTCGGATGGCCGATTGTCGATAACCGATCTGGCCGAGTGGGTTAATTTGAGCCTCTCGCCGTGCCATCGTCGTTTACGCGCGCTGGAGCAGAGTGGGGTGATCACCGGTTATCGCGCCACCTTAAATCCGGTGCAAATGGGATTTACCTTTTCGGCGATCGTGTTTGTGACCCTGCGCGAGGCGGATAAGAAAGCGGTCAGCGCCTTTGAAGAGGCGATCGTTGATGTACCGCAGGTGGTTCTGGTGCAGCGCTTATTTGGCGACCCGGACTACCTGATGCAGGTCGTTACGCGCGATTTACCGGCTTTCCAGAAACTCTATGATGAGAAGCTCTCAGCGATGCCTGGGGTGCAGCGTTTAACCTCAACGCTGGTGATGAAGACCGTGGTGCATGACAGACCCTATCCGTTAGAGACAACACGATGAAGGTTGTTAAGCTGACGCTGCGGATTTGCCGTTTTGGTATTGCGCTGGTCGTTTCGCCCTGGAGACAATAAATGACCGATCGCAGCTTATTCCTGAAAGTCGTGCTTACGATGGTGGCCTTTGCTGCGAACTCGGTGCTGTGTCGCGTTGCGTTAAGAGAAGGGCATATCGATCCCGTAACGTTCAGCAATATCCGTCTTATTAGCGGCGCACTGGTCCTGCTGCCGCTAATCCATCGTTATGGCTGGCGTTTCCTGAGGTGCGAAGCCTGAAAAATGCGCTCTTTCTGATGCTCTATGTGGTCTTTTTTTCGGTGGCCTATATCCATCTTGATGCCGGAACCGGGGCATTGCTGCTTTTCGGCGTAGTGCAACTGGCAATGATCACCTTCGGGGTGTTGAAAGGCGAGCGCATCTCCGCGCTGCGCGGTTTCGGTCTGCTGCTGGCGGTCGCCGGGATGGTGATTTTGCTTCTGCCCGGTGCCAAAGCGCCTGAACTGGTCAGTTCGCTACTGATGGCGGTAGCGGGGCTGGCGTGGGCCGCCTATACCCTTTCCGGCAAGAACGCGGCCAATGCCGGGCTGGCGACGGCATGGAATTTTTTACTGGCCGTGCCCTTTGCGCTGCTGGTTTCCCCGTTTCTGAGCCACGGCATGCACCTCAATAGCTTGGGAGTTTTGCTCGCCATTGTCTCTGGTGCACTGGCTTCGGCGGGGGCGTACTCGCTGTGGTATTCCCTGTTGTCCAAAATGCAATCCGTCACGGCCAGCACCGTGCAGCTCAGCGTGCCGTGCCTGGCCACGCTCGGCGGAGTTCTATTTTTAGGGGAGTCACTGAGTGTGCGGATGGTTGTCTCGATAGTCGCCGTTCTGGTCGGTATTTTGCTGACGATCCGGGCGAAGGCGTAAAATGTGTTTCTCGTATAATATGCCACTAGTACGCTACAGGGACCTGTAACTCCATGAAGACGATATTCGCTATTCCTTTTTTGGCCCTGAGTTTTATTACCAGTGCTGCCGTGCAGGCATCGGAGAATAAAACGCCTGATGCAATTAATCGCATCATGGCGGAACCGGTACGCAATTTGAGCCTCATGGATGCCGATCCACAGGGAGCATTGCGTTGGGTCGTCTGGCAGTAAGGGCAGGCAGATTCCCGCGTTTCTTACCTTGCGTTATATCAGCAGGCTAAAGGAGCTGCATCACCGGTATGGTCAACAAGCTGGCCGGATGCCTGGTCACCTGCGCTGTAACCTCTGTCTGAATGGCGCTGGCAAGGAAATGCTCTTTTGGCCGTGACGCTTCAATTTGGTGCCGCTGCTGAGCAAGTTGAACTGTATGGCTTGGATACACAAAACCGACCAATAAAACTGGCAGAAAAGACGGCTGCCAGCATCAGTTGGAAAATTAATGAAGCCGGTCAGCGATTGTTGATCCTCTATGAGCCTAAACCAACAATACTAAAAGCGAGCTGCTATAGCTGGCAGGAAAATACCGGAAAATTATCCCCTCAGGCATGTCACTGACAGTGATAAAGCGCGTTATTACCCTAACGCGCCTATTTATTTAAATCACTGTTTACGATGATTGACTTACTCACAAGATTTTCTTTGCTATTTTATGTCCGGAATAATGACGCGAAGGTATTATCCTTTTTCGGGCGTGTTTTTTATTCCGGACAAACAGGTGTTGGTTTATAGAGAGCATCAAGTCTGTTCAGGGTTATCATCGGTATTCGACAGCAGGTCGTTCAGTGATTCAAAATCGATTTCTGACTCGGCGTCATCCAGTAAGCGGGTAACGGAAAGCAGATCGGTAAATTCGCTGAGCAGCATTTCGGCATCGGATTTAAGGAAGGTGCGATTTAATCGGTGGGGTTCAGTGGAGTCCTTAGCTGTATTAGCCTTACCTTAGCTGAGCTGTATTATCTCTCCGCGAATTCAGATAATAAGTGCAACGCTCGGACATGATTGTGGAGAGTGTAGGAGGAAGGGTTAACTACCGATAAGTTATCCCGTTTTTCCTACCACAGATGAGCGAGTAACATGAAGTACCGGCAGTTAACCGAGGGCATACGATACCAGATTGCCCTGTTGTTTGGTGAGAAGATTAGCCTCACAGAGATCAGTAAGCGTGTAGGCGTCAGTAAGTCCACGGTCTCCCGTGAGGTCAGGCGGAACGGGATAGCTGGCGATTATTCGGCAGCAGAAGCACAGCGGTTAAGTGAAGCCCGGCGGCGGGCGGCAGCCAAGTACTCCATCAACCCGGACACCGTGCTTTACGTTGAGACAGGGCTGTGCTGGAAGTGGAGTCCGGAGCAGATCAGCGCCGTCTGTAAGCGCATTGGCAGTCCCGTCAGCCATGAGTGGATTTACCAGCATGTTCAGGCTGATAAAGCCAGTGGCGGCGAACTGTACAAGCATCTGAGGCAGGGTAAACG